>CANHCG010000001.1 GCA_947459055.1 Cytophagaceae bacterium
ATATCGAATGGCGGTAGGGAACATCTCTACCAAAAAAGCAGCAATCGGTCCATACACCATCGTCACATTCAAGTACTTTATGTGACGATGGTGTATGGACCGATTGCTGCTTTTTTGGTAGAGATGTTCCCTACCGCCATTCGATATACCTCTATGTCATTGCCTTATCACATTGGAAACGGGATTTTTGGAGGACTTTTACCGGCTGTGGCGACTTATTTGGCGTCTAAGGCGACGTCGGCCAATGAGGTGGCCAAATTGGCGGGCCAACAAATCCCCTTCGATAAGCCCTATTTAGAAGGTTTATGGTATCCCATCATCATTGGCGGGGTATGTTTTGTGATTGGATTGTTATATGTGAATGGAAAAGATAGGGAAATAAACGATTAGAAATATGAATGCGATACGACGTGTTTTTGGGCTAGTTTGGATCTTATTGGGTCTTGCGGCAGGCTATTTTTTAGTAGTACTTCAATCCTTTGCTTTGTTTGAAAAAGGAGGAATGGATAATGTGGTGCCAGCGATAATTTATAGTTTTATTTTGGCGCCTTTATTGACCGGCGGCATGGTCATTTTCGGCATTTATGCGCTACAAAATGAATATCAACGATGAAATCTTTACAAATTAGCTCCTTTGAGGAATACAAAGACGTTTATGCCTATAGTGTTCAAAACCCCGAGGGATTTTGGGGTGATGTGGCTGAACATTTTACCTGGAAAAAGAAATGGGATCAAGTCTTGGATTGGAATTTCACAGAACCCCAAGTAGCCTGGTTTAAAGGAGCTCAATTAAATATTACTGAAAACTGTTTAGATCGGCATTTGGTAGACCGGGGGGACGATGTAGCGATTCTTTGGGAATCGAACGATCCAGATGAGGCCTTTCGTAAAATTACGTATCGGGAATTGCACCGGGAAGTTTGCAAATTTGCCCATGTATTAACCCAGCAAGGGGCTAAAAAAGGGGATCGGATTTGTTTATATATGCCGATGGTTCCGGAATTAACGGTAGCGGTGTTAGCTTGTGCACGTATCGGAGCGATTCACTCGGTCGTTTTTGGAGGTTTCTCTGCGCAGTCGATTGCCGATCGAATTCAAGATGCCGCCTGTAACCTTGTGGTGACGGCAGATGGCACAATGCGAGGGAATAAGGAGATTTTTTTGAAAAACATTATGGATGATGCGTTGGTGCATTGCCCTACGGTGGAACGCGTCATCGTTTTGGAACGATCCAATAGCCCTATTTCAATGATTAAGGGCCGGGATGTGTTTTATGGAGAAGAAATGGCGCGCATGGAGGGGCAGGGGCTGACGGATTTTCCGGCAGTGGCCATGGAAGCAGAGGATCCATTATTTATTTTGTATACCTCGGGTTCTACGGGTAAACCCAAGGGCGTGGTGCATACATGTGCTGGCTACATGGTTTTTGCGGCTTATACGTTTCAAAATATTTTTCAATACAAGCGGGGACAAATATATTTTTGTACGGCGGATATTGGTTGGATTACCGGTCATTCCTACATCGTTTATGGGCCTTTGGCTTCTGGGGCTACGAATGTGATGTTTGAGGGAATTCCTACCTTCCCAGATGCGGGTCGTTTTTGGGAGATTGTAGATAAATTCAAAGTAAATATATTATATACGGCGCCTACGGCGATTCGTTCGTTGATGGCCTATGGGTTAGATTACGTTAAAAATAAGGATTTAAGTTCTTTGCAGGTCTTGGGTTCGGTGGGTGAACCGATTAATGAGGAGGCCTGGAATTGGTTTAATACTCATATCGGGAAGGGGAATTGCCCGATTGTCGATACTTGGTGGCAAACGGAAACAGGGGGGATTTTGATATCGCCTTTGGCGAATATTACGCCGACGAAGCCATGTTTCGCCACTTTGCCTTTGCCGGGGGTTCAACCTATGTTAGTAGATGAGAAAGGGGAGGAGATTGTGGGCAATGGGGTATCGGGAAATTTATGCATTAAATTTCCTTGGCCAGGGATAATTCGAACGACCTATGGGGATCATGAGCGCTGCCGTACTACCTATTTTGCCACCTACGAAAATTTATATTTTACGAGTGATGGTTGCTTGCGCGATGAGGATGGCTATTATCGAATTACAGGTCGGGTAGATGATGTGATGAACATCTCGGGCCATCGGATAGGAACGGCGGAGGTTGAGAACGCAATTAATATGCATACGGGTGTAATTGAGTCCGCTGTGGTCGCTTTTCCACATGAAATAAAAGGACAAGGGATATATGCCTACGTGATTTTATCGGATCATTCGCATCAGCCGGATCAGATCCGTAAAGACATTTCAGCGACCGTAACACGGATCATTGGGGCCATTGCGCGACCTGATAAAATACAATTTGTGACAGGTTTACCCAAGACCCGTTCAGGGAAAATTATGCGTCGAATTTTACGGAAAATTGCGGAAGGGGAACTATCAAATTTAGGGGATACCTCTACGCTTTTGGATCCTAATGTAGTGGATCAGATTAAAGAGGAAAGACTTTAATATGCTGATAGCAGATATTCAGGACCTTTCGGCTTCCTATGGGGCCCAACAAGTTCTCAAGGATATTTCGTTTCAAATTAATTCGGGAGATTGTTTGGCGATTGTAGGCCCGATGGGTTCTGGAAAAACCACGCTTGCCAAAGCCCTTTCTGGGCGTCTCTTTCGAAAAGGATCAGTCTATTTTTCTGCTTGTGATGGCCAATCGAAGGCCCGCGTTATTTGGGTAGAGCAGCAGCATCGATTTACGAATCGAAGCAACATGCAAGAGTTTTACCTCCAGCAACGATTTAATTCGGCTGATTCCGATGATGCTTACACGATTTTAGAACATTTAGTAGAAGAAAAAAAGGAAGATGTGACTCGTTGGCTCTCCTTTTTTCATTTAGATGAACTCATTGATAAGCCTTTAATTCAATTATCCAATGGGGAAAATAAGCGTTTGCAATTAGTTAAGTCCTTATTGCGGGAACCTGATTGGCTAATTTTAGATAATCCCTTTTTAGGCCTGGATGTGGAAGGTAGGAGGATTTTATCTGAGGTTTTAGGTCAGTTGGATGAAATGGGCATTCATTTTATTTTAATTAATTCCCCGGCTGAAATGCCTAATTGTGTGAATCGGGTGATTTATTTAGAAAATGGTACTTTGGTTGATGCCCCAGACCCCAAAGACCAGGTCATTTTTAACCCAGACAAAATGGGGGTTTGGTATGATGGGTTCCCTCCGCGGCCAGATTTCGAAGTGGCGATTGGTATGAAGGCGGTCAATATTCAATATGGTCAAACAACGATCATTCAGCGCTTGGATTGGCAAGTTCTAAAAGGAGAAGCCTGGGCTTTATCAGGTCCGAATGGTGCAGGAAAATCAACCTTATTAAGTTTAGTAACGGCGGATAATCCACAGGCTTATGCGCAAAACTTGGTTTTATTTGATCGAAAACGAGGTTCTGGGGAAAGTATTTGGGATATCAAACGTCGAATCGGATATGTAAGTCCGGAATTACATCTATATTTCAAGGAGGGAGGGGATGTATTTTCGGTGGTGGCTTCGGGTTTATTTGATACCTTGGGCTTATTTAAGAAATTGTCGGATCGCCAAGCGGAACAGGTGGAGGGCTGTTTGGAGGTATTGGGTTTATCCCAAATACGGGATAGGAATTTCCAGCAAATTTCATCGGGCGAACAGCGAATGGTTTTACTTGCACGCGCCCTCGTAAAAAATCCACCATTGTTGATTTTAGATGAACCTTGCCAGGGTTTGGATGTACGTCAAATTCAACTCATTAAAGAGCTTATCAATTTTTTGATCAACCGAGGAGAAACCACCTTGGTCTATGTGTCCCATTACGCGAGCGATATTCCGTCCGCAGTCCAAAAAGAACTAGCCTTAAAAGCGCCGATTGGTTAACGGATTAATTTGTCGAATGCCCGACTTGCCAACCATGGGAATCATCGTTCCAACCTATTTGTATAACCCTCCGAAAATATTGCCTAATTGATTCAAAATTCGATCAAGATTATTTTTTTTTAAAAATTTCATTTTAATTCTTGAAAATATTTTTTGGCTAGCCTATTCCTTTCCTATGAATCGAGTGAACTTATTTCGATTTCGATGTTTTTGTGCTTTTTGAATGTGCCATAAATTACTTGTGTTTGCTTAGACAATTTATCTCGAGGAATTGTATTTAGTTATATGGGTCTTTATGTAGCTATAATAGCAGTTATGATAAATTTCAATTGAACTGATAGGAAAGATACTAGAAGAGTATAGCATAGTTGGTTTATTTGAAAATATAAATATACCAAGTGCGCATTCGGGTCAATCGATAAAGCCTGAACGGTTAATAAACTATTTTTATGTCTAGAATAATATTATTTAAACTTTTTTGATAAAAAATTTAACTATCCTATGACTAAATAAGGATAGTTCTATACCTTGGCCGTGTTAAAATTGCAATGTCTAGGAAAGTTTTTAGACACCTGTAAACCTTTTTTTAAACCTTTAAAAATTCTTTTATGAAAAACAATTCTATCATTCATCGAATTGGAATTCGGTCCGGGGGAATATTCCTCGCACTGTTTTTGATTCTATCGACTACCTTGATGGCCCAGCAACAAGCGGCCTCAGGAAAAGTGAAGGGATCGGATGGCGGCCCAGTTATTGGGGCTTCTATTTCCGTGGTAGGAACTTCACGCGGAGCCTCGACCGATGGCGAGGGAAATTTTAAAATCAATGTAAGTAAGAATGAAACCTTGAGGATTTCCTCGGTAGGTTACAATACGACGAATGTTGTTTTTACGGGTCAAAAATCAATTGAAGTAACGTTGACGGTTGATAATAAAACCTTAAATGAAATTGTTGTAGTAGGTTACGGTAGTCAAAACAAAAAAGAGATTACTGGAGCCGTACAAACGATTGCTTATAAGGATTTAAAGGATTTACCAGTAACACAAATTGCTCAGAAATTACAGGGTCAATTGGCCGGTGTTCAAATTAACCAAACAACAGGTAAGCCAGGAACGGGTATGAACGTTCGTATTCGTGGTCAATTATCAGTTTCAGCAGGTTCTGATCCATTATATGTTGTGGATGGTTTTCCTATTACAGGATCGATTGGTGCGATGAACCCAGATGAGATTGAAGATATTTCCATCTTAAAGGATGCGTCTTCTACTTCACTTTACGGTTCTCGTGCGGCGAATGGTGTGGTATTGATCACAACTAAAAAAGGTAAAGGTGCTGGAATGAATGTAAGTTTCAATGCCTTTACAGGTGTTCAAAATGTACCGATGAAAGGACGTCTTGATATGATGGATGCAGAGGAATTTGCACAATTTAAGAAAGAGTCATTTGAAGATGCGAAGCAACCAGTTCCGGCTGAATTTCAAAATCCATCTCAATATAAGGGAAAGAATAACGACTGGTATGATGCCTTGTTAAACAAGGATGCGCCTATGTCGAGTTACAACTTATCTATTTCGTCAAACAAGGAGCGTTCAAGAACTTCCTTAGTGGCTGGGGTATTGCAACAAAAAGGTGTGGTTAGAAATACAGATTATCAGCGGTATTCATTGCGTTTGAATTCAACGTATGATATTTCTGATAAAGTTACTGTTGGATTCAACGTAGCTCCACAAATGGTTTACGATAACACACCAAGAACAGATGGTGATCGTGGAACAGGTATTTTATTTAATGCATTACATACTTGGCCAGTTATGCCTATTTATGAGGCAGATGGAAAAACATTGACTAAATTCAACCGTTTTCCAGCTAGTACAGGTAATATTTTTGCGTATGCGAACTGGGTACGTTCAGCAGATGAGTTGATTAATGAAACCACAACTACGAATTTGTTATCAAATGCGTTTATTGAGGTTGAGCCAATTAAAGGCTTGAAATTTAAGTCTTCTATGAACGGAGAGATTTTAAGAACGAAGTTTTTCTTCTTTAATCCTTCGAATGCAACTTCTGCAATCAATACACCGATTCCAACGACGGCTGTTTCGATTCGTCAAAACGTTGAAAACCTTTCTTGGTTGAACGAGAACACATTAACTTATAGCAAGACGCTTTGGGATGATCATAAGTTTGAGTTATTAGGTGGTTATACGAATCAATATTTCCGTCAAGAGTCTACACAAGTTCAGGCGGATACTTACGCTGATGATCGTCTTCCAACAATCCAAGGTGCGATTAACATCAATAGAGGTGCAACAGTTTCAGGTGTGCAAGAGTGGTCTTTGACTTCTTATTTAGCACGTTTGAACTATAACTACAAAGGCAAGTATTTATTTAATGCAGCAATTCGTAGTGATGGTTCGTCTCGTTTTGGAGCTAATAACCGTTGGGGTACTTTCCCATCTGTAGGTGCGGGTTGGGTTGTTTCTGATGAAGCATTTATGGCGGATTTACCTGCGGTTTCATTCATGAAAATTAGAGGTAGCTGGGGTATCATTGGTAACAATAACTTAGGTAACTATACTTCTTATGCATTGATCAACAATACGGTGAACGGTGTGTTTGGAAATACAGTTGCCACAGGTGCTGCCGTAAGTTCATTAGCGAATCCGAATTTAGGTTGGGAAACAACGACACAATTGGATTTAGGTTTGGATTTAAACTTATTTAACAATCGGGTTAATTTTGCTTATGATTATTACACGAAGAATACGACCAACTTATTATATGCAGTACAAATTGCACAAGAGTCTGGTTTTGGTAACTTCAATGATAACATCGGAGAAATTAAATTCTGGGGACATGAATTCTCTTTAAACACAACCAATACAACAGGTAAGGTTAAGTGGACAACAAATGCAAACATTTCGTTTAATAGAAACGTAGTTGTTTCCTTAGCTCCTGGTATTGACCGGGTATACGGATCATTCCACATCACGAAAGTGGGTCAACCATTCGGACAATTTTATGGTGTGATTGCGGATGGAGTATATAAAAATGCAGCTGATTTAGCGGCTTCTCCTAAAGTTCCAGGTCGTTCTACAGTGGGAAGTATTAAGTTAAAGGATGCGAATGGAAATGGAGTAATTGATTACGGTGGAAACGCGGATGATCGTGTTATCATGGGTAATCCATTCCCTGATTTTGTTTACGGTATTACGAACAATGTTACATATGGTAATTGGGATTTCAATATCATTGGATCGGGTTCTTATGGTAACCAATTATTGGTTCGTCATATTTACTCAACGGCTAACTTAGACGGTGTATTTAACATGGTGGATGGAGCTAAATATCGTTTCCGTTCGGAGGAAAATCCAGGATTGGGTATGTATGGAACGACAGTTGGTGGTGGTAACGTAACCGGTATTGAGCGTGACTGGATGAATAGCCGTTTCGTAGCGGATGCTTCTTATTTCACGATTCGTAACGTGACCTTGGGATATACATTTGCGAAACCAACTAAAGTTTACAAGTCGGTGCGTGTGTATGCTTCATGCCAACAAGCTTATGTGTTTACTAATTATTGGGGTGGACCAAATCCAGAAACATCTGCACAAGGAAACGGTCAAGGTGACGGTGGTAACTTGAGCCCAGGTGTGGATTTATCCAACTACCCAGTTCCAAGAACTTTCACGATTGGAGCAAACTTTAACTTTTAATTAGCTAGATATCAAACGTTTATTTTAAGAAAAAATGAAAAATAAAATCATATTAAGCTGTTTGCTAGCCCTAGGATTATCAGGTTGCACAGCTGAGTTTTTGGAAATCACTCCAGAAACAAGTTTAAGTTCGGTTACGTTTTTTAAGACAGAAGCCGATTTTACGCAAGCAGTGAATGCTTGTTACGTTCCTTTGCGTACGATTTACAATGATCGTTCGTACTTGTTATCTGAAATGCACTCTGATAATACCTATTACTATCGTAATACGGCATTTGGTGCAACAGAGCAGCAAGAAGATTTGGCGGATTTTTCCATCCCTGTATCGAATAATTTGACGACAAACACGCACGTATTAAATCAATATCGCCAAGATTATTTGATTATTGCGCGTGCTAATCAAATTTTAGCTTTGATTGATAAAGCTGATTTTGATGCAGCTGCTAAAGCAAATCTTAAGGGTCAAGCGCAATTTATGCGTGCTTTTGCCTATTTTGAAATCTATCGTTATTTCAACAAAGGGCCTTTGCAATTGACTCCAGTAGCAAACAGAGAACAAGCGGCTGCTCCACTAGGAACTGCGGATGATATTTCTAAAATCATCATCGGTGATTTGACGGGTGCTATTGCTGGATTAAAAACAAAGGCTACTCAAGAGCCTGGTCGTGCGACGGCTGGAGCTGCTAGAGCTTTATTAGCTAATCTATACTTGATTCAGAAAAACTGGGCAGGTGCTGAAAAGTTATGTCGGGAGATTGTGGCAGAAGGAAGTTATTCCTTGATGCCAGATTATAACAATGCCTTTACAACGAGTACGGGAAATAAGAATAATGCGGAGAGCGTTTTCGAAGTTCAATATCAAGAAGGTGCTAATGGTTTCCAAGGATCATTCATGTATAACTTCTTACCTCGTCCAATGACTTCAGCTGAATTATTTACTTTAGCAGGTACATCAAATCCACAGCCTCAAACAGGTGAAGGTAATAATGCACCGATGCCTGAGTTGATTAATTCATATCCTGAAGGTGATTTGCGTAAAAATGCTTCGATTGGATATATCACTTGCTCGTCAACTTTATGGCAAGCAAAAACTTATCCTTACATCAAGAAGTTTGTTAGAACTCACTCCTTGAATGGTAATCATGGAATGAACTGGCCAATTTTCCGTTATTCGGAGGTTTTGTTATTCTTAGCAGAGGCTTTAAACGAGCAGGGAAAAACTGCTGAAGCGGCTACATTTATGAATCAAGTTCGTAAGCGTGCAGGTTTAGCTGAAACGACAGCTTCTACTCAAGCGGCCTTCCGTACGGCTTTAATGGATGAGCGTCGTTGGGAGTTGGCTTTTGAAAATAAGCGTTGGCATGACTTAGTTCGTACTGATACGTTTAAAGAAAGAATCACGGCTAAAGGCAATGCAATCAAGGCGGATCCATTTGCTCATTACTATGAGAGAGGATATACATTGCGTAGTAACTCATTCACGGTAATTGAAAAGTATTATCCTTTACCAGCTGATGAGGCTGCCTTGAATCCTAATTTAACTAAATAAATAATAAAGTTTTATAGAGCCGCTGAGTTTTCGGCGGCTCTATTTTTTGCTCTATATATGCCAATTCTCAATTTTATTTTGTTGATTTTTTCTGTTTTCGGCCTCTTATTTTCGGCTGCAAATCCTCCTAAGTTTAAAAAAACGATATTGACATCTACCTTCGTTTCAGAAGGTGTTTGTATTGGTGATGTAAATAAAGATGGGAAAAAAGATATCATAGCAGGTGCTTATTGGTTCGAAGCCCCTCGCTGGACTCAGCATCAATTCACGACTGAATTACGTTACAACAAATCTCTAAAAGCATTTCCTGAAGGTTACGCTTTTAAAGTGGATGAAGGCTATTCCGACTCCTTTGCGAATTTTTCTGCGGATATTAACCATGATGGTTGGGTCGATGTAATCAAAATCGGTTTACCCGGTGAAGCTATTTATTGGTTGGAGAATAATCACAACAAACCAGGCTTTTGGAAAAGACATGATTTGTATACTTCCTTGGGCAACGAATCTCCTTTATTCGAAGATGTGAACGGGGATGGTCGGCGTGATTTAATCGGCAATGATTCCAAAAACAAACAAGTAGTCTGGTTAGAGGCTCCGGGTAAAAAAGATACGACATGGGTCGCTCATGTTATTTCATCTAATCCAAACTTAGGCACGCACAAATATACGCACGGCCTTGGTTTTGCTGATTTAAACAAGGATGGCCGGAAGGATGTCATCATTAAAGAGGGATGGTGGGAAATGCCCAAAGACCTTCGTCTTGCCTGGACATTTCATCCATTAAACTTAAAGCATGACTGCTCACAAATCTATTTGCAGGATTTTGATGGAGATGGGGATTTAGATATTTTAACTTCCTCGGCGCATGATTATGGTACCTGGTGGCATGAAATCAAAAATTTGGCCACAGGGGAGGTCGAGACACATGAAATCCAACGTAGTTTGTCGCAGACGCATTCGCTCCAACAGGTAGATGTAAATGGCGATGGACAACAAGATTTCATCACTGGTAAACGTTACATGGCTCACAATGGGAAAGATCCCGGAGAATTTGAAAAAGCTTTATTAGTTTGGTACGAGTTTAAGCCGACTCCATCGCCAACCTGGGTGGAACATGTGATCGACGAAGATTCCGGTGCTGGCATTCAGTTTTTTGTGGAAGACATGAATAAGGATAAGAAAAGCGACCTTGTTTTGTCCAATAAAAAAGGGGTTTTTCTCTTCGAAAAATTATAAATAAAATTTAATCAACCCAAACCATCATATTTTAAAAATATTGAATTAATTTAAACCAATAAACCTATTAACATGAAAATCAATTACCGTAGCCTTGTCTGGTTGCTTGTTCCTTTGCTGGGAATTTACAGCCCGAGTTTCGCCCAAAAGGATAAATCATCCGAAAAGGGATTTAAGAAAATTTTTGATGGTAAAACACTGAAAGGATGGGAGGGAGATCCTGTTTACTGGAAAGTTGAAAATGGAAGCATTGTGGGTGAAATTACCCCGGCAACTTTATTGAAGCGAAATACCTTCATTATTTACCGAGATGCAAAACCTGCTGATTTCGAATTGAAATGTGAGGTAAAAATCACAAAAGAGGGAAATACAGGAATCAACTACCGTTCGGAAGAGTTATTACCTGATTTGCCTTTTGCTTTAAAAGGGTATCAAGCGGACATCGATGGTGCGATTCGTTACACGGGTCAAAACTATGAGGAACGCGGACGTACCACCCTAGGTTATCGGGGAGAGATTGTTTCGGTAAATGAGCAAACGGACCCAGAAGTGAAGAATAATCTTCGTGCTTATTCAGCTCGTAACGCCTGGTTGCCTCGTAAGGTGACCGGATCATTAGGTAATTCAGATTCATTGAAAACGAAAATCAAATCGGAAGATTGGAATGAAGTACATTTGATTGTGAAGGGTAATCGTTTGTTGCATTATGTCAATGGAATTTTAATGAGTGACGTCACGGACTTGGATAAAGTAAATGGCAAATCAGAGGGCTGGTTAGGTGTGCAAGTGCACGTAGGTCCTCCAATGAAAGTAGAGTACAGAAATATTCGTATCAAAAACCTAAAATAATATGAAATCAATAGTTAAGTATTTAGTAGCGCTCGTTGCGGTAGTTGGCCTAGGAAGTGCCGGTTACAACAGTTTATTTAAGATTGAACCTGCTCACGTAGAGGGTGCCAATCCTAAGTTGGATAAAATCAGATTACAACCTGGTTTTAAGATTGAACACTTAATAAGCCCATCTGATGAAAAAATGGGTTCTTGGGTTTCGATGACTTTTGATGATAAAGGTCGTATGATTTGTTCAGATCAATATGGTGGATTATATCGCTTGACTATTCCTGCGATCGGATCAGCCAGTGTGAAACCAAAGGTAGAGAAATTGAAATTTGGTAAAGGGGTTGATACCTTAGGTATCGGAAACGCGCATGGTATGTTGTATGCATTCAATAGTCTTTATGTGATGGTGAATGCTAGAGCAACAAGACCAGGTGCAACAGCTAACCCAGGACGTGGACCTGCACCGGGCTTTACACCAAGAGGTAGTGGATTGTATCGTGTGCAGGATTTAGATGGTGATGATCAGTACGACAAAATTACTTTAATGAAAGAATTTAAAGGAGAAGGAGAACATGGTCCGCATAGTATTATTTTATCACCAGATAAGAAATCTATTTTCTTGATTTCAGGAAATCACACGGATGTGCCAGAAATGGATGCATATCGTTTGCCTAAAAACTGGCAAGAAGATAATATCTTCCCATTAATTAAGGATCCGCGTGGACATGCGAATGATCGTATGGCTCCGGGTGGATGGATTGCAAACATTGATCCAGAAGGTAAAAAATGGGAATTGATTTCGGCAGGTTATCGGAATGCTTTTGATATCGCATTTAATGAAACAGGTGATTTATTTGCCTATGATGCGGATATGGAGTGGGATTTCGGTTTACCTTGGTACCGCCCTACGCGTATCTGTCACGTAACCAGTGCTTCTGAGTATGGATGGAGAACCGGTAATAGTAAATGGTCTACGACCTATCCTGATAATTTATCTCCTGTATTGAACATTGGGCAGGGATCACCTACGAGTTTATTGTCTTTGAGAGATGCTAAGTTTCCAGCGAAGTATAAGAAATCGTTGTTAGCTTTTGACTGGACCTTTGGTATTGGTCACTTAATTAAATTAAAAGCTTCTGGATCTACATTCTTGGCAGATCGTGAAGAATTTATTTCAGGTATTCCATTGCCTCTGACAGATGGTGTGATTGGCCCTGATGGAGCACTTTATTTCATGGCCGGTGGTCGTCGTTTAGAATCGGATGTATATCGCGTTTCTTACGTAGGCACGGAGGAAGCGAGTGCAAAAACATTAGTTGGCTCGCCTAACCCTTTAAATGAATTACGTCGTAAGATTGAGCAATTTCACCAAGGGCCAAATCCTGCAGCTTTGGCAGTGGCATGGCCTAATCTGAAGCATCCAGATCGTTTTATTCGTTATGCGGCCCGTTTAGCTTTAGAGCACCAACCAATCAACGAGTGGAAAGATAAGGCATTGACTGAAAAGGATCCGATCGCAGCAACTCATGCTTTGATTGGCTTAATTCGTCAAAGCAAGCCTGAATTTAAATCTGCGATTTACACGTCCTTATTGGCCGTAGATAACAAGGCTTTCACGGAGTCTCAAACGTTAGATATTTTACGTGCCTATGAATTAGCGATGTTGCGTTTGGGTATGCCAGATGCGGCGACCACGGCAAAAATCATTGCAAAATTTGATTCAAAATTCCCATCGAACCGGATGAATATGGATCGTGCATTGAGTCGTTTATTGATTCCTTTGGAGGCGCCAAAAGTAATCGAACGGACTTTAAAATTAATGGAAACAAAAGATACAGCTAGTGCAACTGCCTATCGTGTAGAAACGGCTACTTCTTCTGCGGATTTGATTATGCGTAATCCACAATATGGTACTGATATCGCGAAGATGTTGGAAAAAATTCCACCGGCTCAACAAACCTACATGGCTACCATGTTGTCAGCGGCCAAGAATAATTGGACTCCTGAATTACATGAGCGTTATTTCTCATGGTTCAAAAAAGCTTTTGCTTATTCAGGTGGTCGTAGTTATATTGGTTTTATCGACCGTGCACGTAAATTAGCTTTGAAGAATGTTACAGAATCTAAGCGTGCCTATTATGACAAATTGGGTGGTGCAGATATGTTGACCAGCAGTGGTAATGATATTGCGGCTATCAATTATCCAAAAGGTCCAGGTAAGCAATGGAAGTTGGACGATGCAGTTGCTTTATTAGACGCGCCTTTAACCGATCGTGATTTCCAAAACGGTAAGTCTATGTTTGCAGCGACTACTTGTATTCGTTGCCATGCATTAGGTGGAGAAGGTGGAGGAAATGTAGGCCCTGACTTGACGAACTTGGGAACTCGTTTCTCGAAGAAGGATATGTTAGAGTCGATCATAGACCCGAACAAAACAGTTTCAGATCAGTATGCAGCGACTCAAATCATGTTGAGAAATGGTACATCTGTGATTGGCCGTGTGACTAATGAGGATAAAGTAGCTTACTATGTTTCTCAAAATCCATATGCGCCAGAGCAAATCGAAAAAATATTAAAGAAAAATGTTCGTTCGGTTAAATACTCACCGGTGTCTAGTATGTTGCCAGGTTTAATTAACAGCTTAAACGCCGAGGAGTTAAAAGATTTAATGGCTTATTTAATGTCAGGTGGAAGCGAAAGCAACGCCATGTTTAAAAAGAAGCAATAGAATAAAAGATGTCAGATTGGACCGGAAAAATATCGAATCACAAGCAATTAGGAGGCATTGAAACGTCCGTTTTAGATAATGGGGCGGGGCGAGGAGTCCGAATTGCTTGGATCGATACCGGGTCTGGTTTTCGCTATAAAGTGGTCCTTGATCGGGCGATGGATATTGCGGAGGCATTTTTTAACCAACATAGTTTGGCGTGGATTAGCCACGTCGGTGTCACCGGACCTCAACCGATGTCGAACCAAGGAATTCATTGGCTTCGTACGTTCGGAGGAGGTCTTTTGGCTACGTGTGGATTAGACCATGTCGGTGGACCCGACGAAGACGAGCACGGTGTGCGCGGCGTGCATGGGCAAATTAGTAATTTGCCGGCAGAGATTATTTCGATCCAGCAGCCTGACCTTTCGTCTGGAAATTTGGATATGTCGATTACGGGTATTATTCGCCAACATAAAATTTTTGGTCCTTGTCTTACCCTAAAACGTACCATTTCAGGTCGTTTGGGCGAGGCCAGTTTGCAAATCCATGACGAAATCCTCAATGAGGGAAATGCAGAAGCACCTTTGATGCTTTTGTATCACTTTAATTTCGGTTGGCCCTTTGTAGATAAAGGAACGGATATTGTTTGGAAAGGAAGTTACCGTGTGGCATCAGATCCTAAATTATTGGGAATACCCAACCTTAAAAAATGCCCGGATCCCTTGGATATTCATCAAGGTGGTGGGGAATCGGTCGTTTACATTGACCCTGAAGTGGATGAAAGCTATCGCGTTCAATGTGGACTTTGGAATGAGGAAAAGCAATTAGGTGTTCGGATTGAATTTGATAAGCGGGAATTGCCTTGGTTGACTAATTGGCAACATTTTGCTAAAAACGAATACGTCACCGGTATTGAACCTGGAACGAATCCACCCATTGGACAAAAAGCGGCGAGGGAATCCAATACACTAACTATGTTGGGACCCGGCGAAAAGAAAAAAGTAACAGTTAAATTAACGGTTTTGGCGCCATCAAATGACCCAAACCATCATGACGATAATTTTTTACATTTAATACAAGAATAATGAGCAATAATGCAGCAAAAGCGCTAGAACAAGGAAAAGGGATTTTACGGTTAGCACCGACATGGGTTCCTAGGTCTTTCTGCGTGCCAGGTAGACGAATCAAATTACATCCAGATGATTATTACGTATTGGGCGGTGTCCGTGGAGGAATCGACGAGCGTTGGTTATCTTCCACTACGCCAGCAAAAAACGGTCCATTAACTGGCGAAAATGAAGGCTTAAGTGCCGTGGTTTTTGACAATGATGGAAAAGAGGAGCAAATTCTATTAATCGATGTGATCGAAGCCTTGAAAGGAGAAATTATTGGTGACCGCCTATGGAACGAATATCAATCTTGGCCGATGTACTCGAAGTTTTTCGATAACATGGGACCTTTGCCGCACCATATTCACCACAACGATGAACATGCGGCAAAAATAGGCCAATTAGGGAAGCCTGAGGCTTATTATTTCCCCCCGCAATTGAACAACCATGGCGGTGATTTTCCATATACGTTTTTTGGTATTGCGCCGGGAACAACGAAGGAGCAAATCAAAGAATGTTTGATGAATTTCACGAAAGGCGATAATAAAATTACCATGTATTCACAGGCGTTTCCATTGATTCCAGGAACGGGCTGGGATGTGCCTCCAGGGATGTTGCACGCGCCAGGAAGTATGTGTACGTATGAGCCACAAAAGGCTTCTGATGTGTTTGCGATGTATCAATCGTTGGTCAATGAAGCAGTCATTCCAGAGGAATTATTGTGGAATGGAACACCGAAAGAAGAGGTGGGTAATTATGACCAATTGATGGAAGTGATCGATTGGGATTTAAATACGAATCCAAATTTATTAGAAACTCGTTTCATGCAACCGATTCCAGTGGAAGATGAAGCAGCCATGGCAGCTAAAGGATATTCTGAAAAATGGGTATGCTACCGTTCGGATGCTTTCAGTGCGAAAGAATTGACCGTATTCCCTGGTCAAACCGTAACCATTACAGATGCGGCAGCCTATGGCTTGATTATGATGCAAGGACATGGAAAAATGGGTGTTTGGAATATAGAGACGCCGGCGATGATTCGCTATGGCCAATTGACCAATGATGAATTTTTTGTGACTGAAAAAGCAGCTAAGGCGGGCGTTCAGATTACGAATCATTCGTCCACGGACCCAATTGTGATGTTAAAGCACTTTGGTCCTCAAAATCCAGATTTGAAATTATAAGCTTTAAAACCTACATAATATGAATACGTTTCCAAAATTACATAATGCCACATGGCCGGGTATTGTGGGCAAGGGGCCAGATTCGGAGCCCGTAATTTCTTTAGATCAGATGTTGCAAATGACTGCAGCAGCTGAAGTGAATGGAGTAAAATTTGATGGGGTGGACATCGGTTTGTTGCCGCCTCATTTTGATATCGAAAGTGGAAAAGAGGGAGCGAAGGCCTTAGCAGATAAGGTAGCTGCGCATGGCTTAGAAATTGGAAGTTTAGTGGCGCCAATCTGGGCTGGAAATGCGATGGGCGACAAAGATGCTCGTGATACCTTTGTAGACATGGTACGTCGTTCGTGTGAAATCGGAGCGGAATTACGTAAAATCGGAATTCGTCCGAATGGCATCATTCGTATTGATTCGGCTGCGGGTGTGGCGGATTGGGCGAAGGATCCAAAGGGAAATTCAAAATTGATCGTGGATACATTCCAACGGGCTTGTGACGTAGCTGCCGATTTCGGTGAGCGCTTAGCTGCCGAAGGAGAAATTTGTTGGGGTGGAATGCATTCTTGGCGAAATATGATTCAGACGCTTGAGGCGGTGGATCGTCCTAATATCGGTTTCCAAGCGGATATGTCGCATACCTTGTTGTACACCATGGGTTATAATTGCCCAGAAGATCGTATTTTGCCAGCGGATTACAACTGGGAAGATCGTGACGTTTTGCGCAGTGCCTTGAAGGAATTGACGGCAGCTTTACGTCCATGGACAATTGATTTCCACGTAGCTCAAAATGATGGTACAGTTCACGGAACTGGAAGTCATGATAAAACGGGTCGTCACTGTCAGGCGACGGATCCAAATGGTAAATTAGTTGTGGCTGAAGATGCTGGTTTCTGGCTTCGGGATGAAAAAGGGGAGTTGACCAAGGCGTTCAAGCATATTTGTTGGGATGGCTGTATGTTCTCTAATGCTGTCATGGAGCAACAAAAAACTTGGAATGATATTTTAGCAGCGATGATTCAAGTGCGTAATGCGCATGGTTGGTCTTAATTTTTATTGATATGAAACAAATTAGAATCGGATTGATCGGAACGGGTTTTATGGGAAGAACTCATTCCAACGGATATAACCGCATCCAAAACTTTTTCCCTGATTTAACCTGTAAACCTGTTTTACAGGCTGTTTGCTCTCGTAATGAAGCCAGTGTGAAGAAATTTGCAGAACAATGGGGCTATGCTTCCTATGAAACGGATTGGCGTCAATTAATCGCCCGCGATGACATTGATGCGGTGGATATTTGTACACCCAACGACACGCACGCGGAGATTGCAATTGCTGCGGCGAAAGCAGGAAAAATGATTTTATGCGAGAAGCCATTGTCTCGGACCTTGGCGGAGGGCGAACAAATGGTAGCTGAAATTGAGAAAGCTGGTGTAGCGAATACCGTTTGGTATAATTACCGTCGTTTACCTGCGGTGACTTTGGCAAAACAAATCATCGATTCGGGTAAATTAGGTCGTATTTTTCATTATCGTGCTAATTTCTTACAAGATTGGACCATTTCACCGGATTTGCCTCAAGGAGGTGCGGGAACTTGGCGCTTGGACGTGGAAGCTGCAGGTTCTGGGGTGACGGGTGATTTATTGGCGCATTGCATCGATACTGCGATGTGGTTGAACGGTGGCATTACGGATGTATCTGCGATGACAGAAACGTTTATTAAAGAGCGTGTTCATACAGGAACGGGCCAGGTGAAAAAAGTGGGGATCGATGATGCCTGTATTTTCCACTGCCATTTTGCAAATGGTTCTTTAGGTTTATTTGAATCTACGCGCTATGCGCGTGGACACAAGGCGCTTTATACGTTTGAAATCAATGGAGAACATGCATCATTGCGTTGGGATCTACATGATTTGAACCGTTTGGAAATGTATGACCATTCAGATGCATCTATTACACGTGGTTGGAAATCCATTTTAGTTACGGATGGAGATCAGCCTTACATGGACAAATGGTGGGTGCCAGGATTGATTATCGGATATGAGCATAGTTTTGTACACCAAGCGGCTGATTTCTTCAAGGCCTTGGGCGATGGTACGCCTTGTGCGCCTACATTCAGAGATGCTTTACAAACTCAAAAAGTTTGTGAATCGGTGATTGAATCAGCAAATGCGAAGGCTTGGAAAGATACGAATGTTGAATGGTCCTAAGCGATTGCCTGCTTGATTTAAAGGATGTTTCCTTTTCATATTCGGGTGCGCCCATTTTGCGTTCAGTGGATTTACGCTTGAATAAAGCTGAAATTCATGCGTTGGTGGGTGAAAACGGAGCGGGTAAATCATCTTTATTTAAGTGTATTATGGGAATAATCTCTCCATCAGATGGGGAGATTATTTTTTTTGGAGAAAATATCAAAGGTCTTTCGGTAAGGGAAGTTTTGGGGAAAGGAATTTCGATGATTCATCAGGAATTGATGTTGATCCCCGAATTAACTGTTGCAGAAAATATCTATTTAGGCCGTGAACATGCTGGAGGTAAACGGATGTCTTTGTCGGCGATTCAGCTGGCGGTTCAGGATTTATTCGATCGCTTTGGATTGGATATTCCGGTGGATGCGCGGGTGAAGGATTTGTCGATTGCGCGCCAACAAATCGTTGAAATCATGCGCTCCGTCTCCCAAGAAGCAAAATTGATTTTAATGGATGAACCTACGTCCTCTTTGACTGACGCCGAAATTCAGTTTTTTACTCGATTAATTCGCGATCTAAAAGAATCTGGCGTTGGTATTTTGTTTACTTCCCATAAAATGGAGGAGATTTTCGGTTTTGCGGATGTTTTGACGGTTTTACGCGATGGGGAAGTAGTTGGAACTTATCGTTCAAATGAAATTGATGCACATGCACTGGTTCAAAAAATGGTTGGTCGGGAACTAAAGGATTTTTATCCAAAGGCCGAGGTGACCACTGGAGATCTAATTTTAGAAGTCGAAAATCTGGGATTAGTCGGTGTTTTTGAAGGTATTAATTTCGAGGTTCGGGCGGGAGAAGTGGTCGGATTGGCAGGATTGGTGGGGGCCGGAAGAACGGATATAGGCCAAAGTATTTTTGGAATTCAACCTTATACCTCAGGCGAAGTTCGATATCAGGGAAAAGTCTTTACACCCAAACATCCTTCAGAGGCTTTGGAAGCGGGCATGGCCTATTTAGGGGAAGATCGGAAGGAACTGGGCATTATTCCGGAAATGAATATTACAGAAAATATGACCTTGGGATTGATGCGTTTGTATCAAAAATGGCAGCGTATTTTATTTCATAAGGAAAAAAAGGTGACCGAGGAAAAGTCGGAGGCGCTAAGCATTCGCATGGCGCATGCGGGTCAGAAAATCCAGGAATTGAGTGGCGGAAATCAACAAAAGGTTTTGTTTGGCCGGATGCTTTTGAATATGCCTAATTTATTGATTTTAGATGAACCTACTCGCGGAATTGATGTGGTTTCTAAATTTGATATTTATCGATTGATTTTGGAATTGAAACAGGCAGGGAAGGGTATTTTATTGATTTCCTCGGACATGACCGAATTGTTGGAAATGAGTGATCGAGTTGTGGTAATTTCGAAAGGGGGCCAACGAGGAGAATTAAACAAGCAGGAAGCGAGTCCTGAACGAGTTTTACAATTAGCTTTGCATGCATAAATGAAGAATCTATTTTTAAAGAGTCCTACGGGAGGAATATTTATTGCTTTGGTGTTGGTTTGCCTCCTGTTTGGTAGTCTAACATCGCGGTTTTTTACGCCGATGAACTTATCGGTAATTCTGAACCAAGTCTCAGTTAATGCCATTTTAGCTTTTGGTGTCACCTTTGTGATTATTGCTGGTGGAATTGATTTATCGCTCGGGTCGCTTTTAGCGGTCAGCGGGGTGATTGTCGCTTTACTATCGCAAGAAGGTACTTATGCGTTGTGGATTGGTCTTTTACTTACCTTGGTTGCTGGTATGGCGATGGGGGCTTTGAATGGCGTGCTGGTGGTACTAACGAAGGTGCCGCCGTTCATTGTGACATTGGGGACGATGACGATTGGTCGGGGTGCGGCGCTTTTATTGAGTAAGGGTCGGCCGATTTCAGATTTAAACGAGTCTTTGAATTTTTTAGGTAGTGGGGATATTGGAGGTATTCCGGTGCCGATTATCTTTTTGGTGATTTCATTTATTTGTTGCCAAGTCCTTCTAAGCAAAACCGTTTTTGGGCGCTATGTGAAGGCCATAGGTGGAAATGAAATGGCGGCTTTTGTCGCGGGTGTGCGTGTGAATCGGATCAAATTATGGGTTTACATTATTTCGGGTTTATTTGCTGCCTTGGCAGGTATCTTATTGACGGCTCGGATTCAAACGGGCCAACCGAATGCTGGTTTAGGTTTTGAATTGGATGCGATTGCTGCCGTGATTATCGGCGGAACGAGCACGCGTGGAGGAAAGGGAACGATTACGGGGACTTTGTTGGGCGTCTTGTTTATCGGGGTGATCAATAATGGCTTAGATTTAATTAATGTTTCTGCCTATTGGCAGCAGGTTATTATGGGTGGAATTATTATTTTGGCAGTGGTATTGGATGGGCTTTACCAAAAAATGAAGAAATAAGATGAAAATACGTGTATTACTAGTTTTGTTGGCTTGCTTAATTGGCAGCGGATGTTCGGAGAAAAAAAAGGATAGCTTGGTTATCGGTGTTTCGATGCTGAGTATGCAAAATGAGTTTATTCAGCAGGTAGCGGATGCGTTGGAGAAATCGGCAAAAACGTCGAATGTGGAATTAATTGTGGTGGATGCCGAGCGTTCTTCTTTGAAGCAGGTGGAGCAGGTGGAGAGTTTTATTAGCCAACAAGTCGACGCCATCATCCTCAATCCCTGTGAATTCGAAGCGAGTTCTCCTGCCGTGGAAAAAGCGCAGAAAGCCGGAATACCGATCGTGAATGTGAATTCATCCACAAAATCGAAGCCTGATGCATTTGTGGGTTCGGATGATGCGGAATCGGCGAATATGGCGATGGAATTAATTGCAAAGCATTTGAATGGTAAAGGAAATGTATTAATGATTCAGGGGTATATGGGACAGGCGGCGCAGTTGGACCGTGAGCGTGGCGCCAAGGCTGTATTAGCAAAATACCCTGGATTGAAACTTTTAGCTTCTCAAACAGGCGAATGGGATCGTGCCAAGTCGATGTCCTTGATGGAAAACTGGATTCAGTCATTTGGGGATCAGGTGCAAGCTGTTTTTGCCCAAAATGATGAAATGGGATTAGGCGCGGTTCAGGCTTTAATGGATGCGAAGAAAAAAGCGAATGTCTATGTGGTGAGTGTGGATGGGATTCAAGATGCGCGCAAGTCGGTGGAGCAGGGCAATTTAGATGCGACGCTCATTCAAAATGCGGAAAAACAGGGTTCTGAATCCTTGCGCATGGCCATTGAATTAGCTCAAAAGAAAAAAATAAAGGAATCCGTTATTATGATTCCTTTTGAGATTTTTCAGAAAAAATAGGGTCTATTTGATGAGCTTATTGGCAAAATCAATGTATTGATCCCAATCGTAGGCGTTAATGTCATGATTTCCTTCTCGGATATGGTAGCGGACATGCTGGCCCACGGGCGTATTTAAGGCAGGAAATTCGTTTTTTCCGAGGCCTGATTTTCCAAATAATTGGTAGACAGGCTCGGCTTGTTGGCCTCCCATAAATTCCCCTTTTGGATCGGACCATTGGTCACCTACGGCGCTGGCGATGTATAGCGGTCGGGGTGCTATAAGGCTAAGTAAAATGTGGCTATCAAAGGGCAATTCATTTTCCTTATAGGCATAATTTTTATAGTCTTTGTAAAACCAATGGGGGAAACTATTCGTGATGCGCCATAGGTTTTCTCCGTAATTCCGTCGCGAAATGGCCGCGCCGCCTTCTCCTGATTCATTCGAAATAACGGCGGCATAGCGGGAATCATTGGCTCCTGCCCAAATCGCTGCTTTGCCTAAGCGCGAATGACCGTGTAAAATGATTCGTTTTGCGTCGATTTGCGGGATTTTTTCAAGGAAATCAACCGTCCGATTTAATCCCCATGCCCATGCGCCATTCGCCGACCACTCATCCGCTTGCAAACCTAATTCCTTAGCTAATAAGGTACGAACGCCTGTCAGGTAGCCATCTGGTTTATCTTCTTCGAAATCACCACAGGCGATGGTGATGCTACCGTATCCAGCGGCGATCAGTTTTTCGAATTGCCAGCGAGAGGCCCAGGCACCTCTTGATTCTTCTTGTCCTTTGTTATTGATATAGGCGGGTTTGTTGTTGCAAACTGTATATTTCTCAAACAATGGGATATTGGGGTCGTTTGAGGTAGTTTGATTGCCACAAAAATTCAGGCCGATGAATACGGGCACCTTCGTTTTTACTTTTGGCAAAACTCCAAGCACGGTCACGTCATAGATTCCGGCAAGGGTTAATTTCCAAACATATTGGGTGGCTTTTCCTTGTAGGATGTCGGTTTGGGAAATCAATTGGTAGGATTGGGCGATTTTTTTCTTGGGCATTTTTCCGAACATCATTTGTTCGTATTTGCCTAACCAATAATTTCGTTGATTTCCCCAGGCCTTGGCTGACTGAATGATGGTTCCATCGGGTTTTTGGAGGGGATTTGGAAGGGTAAATGGGGCGATTTTTGATTCGTCGTAATTGGCCACAAAGGCTTGTTGGGCCATGGCATGCATACTAACTAGTATACTTAGCAAGGTTAAGATTTTTTTCATAGCTGTCAAATAGGTATCGCAAGTTAATAATTTGAAAATATGATTGTTGTTAGGCAGGTTAATTTGTTTCGTTTTATTTTCTTAAATTCGAGGATAATTTAGGCATATGGAATTTATCAAGAAAATCGAATTCACTACCGCGGAGGAAACCATCGCGAACTTAAAGCAGGCCATCACGCGGTATAAAGTCATTCATTTATCGGGATATCAATTGCCGATTCCGATTCAGCAGTTTTACACAGATTTATCAGATTCGATTGGGGAGATTTTTAATGAGGATGAGGATTTATTGACGGGGGAGCGAAAGGATAACCGTTGGATCGATATTTCCTATGACCCAGACGTTCAGGACCGTTACCGGAGTTCGAATACACGCCAACCATTGCACACCGATGATTCCTATGTGGAATTAGGAAACGAAAAGTCATTGCAATTTTTCTTTTGCGAGTCTCGGGCGGCTTTTGGAGGTGCGACTACCTTTTTTGATTTGCCAGAATTGGTTGCTTGTATGAAATTGGATGGCCAGCAGGAATTGTTGGATCGTTTAATGAGCACGGTTGTGAATTTTGATAAGGCGGGGAATAAGAAGGTGAGAAAGATATTAGATGAGGATGAGAAGGGCTGGTTAGCGAACTGGAATTATTACTGCATCGATACCCAAAATACCCCTGAAGCTTTGCAATTATGTGAAGATTTTCATCACTTTTTGGAGACGCGCATTGTGCCTTCGGGATTGATTACGCCGGTTCAATTGGAAAAAGGTGACGCGGTATTCTTTCATGATGACCGGATTTTGCATGGTCGGAATGCCTATTTTGCGACAAGCAAAGGTGAGCGTTGTTTGATCAAAGGAAAAATCATTTTGGATCCGACCTTTGAATTGGTGTAAGTTATTCTTCGGGTTACTATTAGGTGTCTTTCTTTCGGAGGATTTGAAAGCTCAAGGACCTGTGTCAACGTCAAGTACATTAGGCGTTCAAGCCGTGTCCATGAACTCGGAATCTTTGGTTTCTAAATTAGTAGATCCAGGTCTTACGTTAATTGCAGATGATTTCACGCGCTTTGTGAGTCCTACCATGGATAATGCGCGCCAATTGATGTCCATGTCGGACAGTTTATTTACTAAAACCTTATTGGGATTCGGTTATCGTTTGTCGGGAAGAGGAATCCCTTTGGAATATTTGATTAGTTCTTCGAAGAAAATGGGACATTTTCGGATGATTGCTCGCGGGAGGAAGGGGCTAGTGATGACCTTTTCGCCGAGCTATCCATGGTTGGAGGAATTGGTGAAAAAGCAGTCGGGCATGACCTATCGGATCGAGGAGGATACGGAGGAATATGTGGGACGGACATGGGCGATTAAGGTGATGGTGGTTGAAATAGGCCCCAAACTAAATTTATAAGATAAATTATTCAAGATACAATCTTGTTAGAAAGCATTGCAAGAGCCCATATAAACAAAAAAGCCCAACATTTCTGTTGAGCTTTTAAGAGCCTCCTGTCGGGATCGAACCAACGACCTACTGATTACAAGTCAGTTGCTCTACCAGCTGAGCTAAGGAGGCTTATTTAGGTTTGCAAAACTAACTCAATTCGTTTAAAACGCAAAATCTTGCCCTAAAAAAATTAATCTTTTTTCAATTTCTCTAATTCCTTTTCCGCCTGTGCAATCTTCTTTTCAACATCTGCTCGTAATTTTTCGGAATTCTTGGACTTAGCGAAAAACTCTAAGTTGTTGGTTAACACCGCAATATCATTTTCCAAGGCTTGAATTTTCTTCCGTAAATCCGGAGAAGCCGCTTTTCTTTCCTCTCCACCTGAATTTGCCTCAGATGCCAAGGATTTCAATTCAAATCCCCAGGCAGCTAACTTTTCAGCTGGTTGGGTCCGCGCTAAATCGATCAACGAGTTCCAAAGCGTCCGGAATTTCTCCTGAATCATTTTCACATCCTTCCGAGGTACAAATCCAATCGCATCCCAATCTGCCTTCACCTGACCTAAGCCCGCTAAGGATTCTGGATCCTTCAGCATACCTTCCATCTTAGCTAAAATGGCAAGTTTAGCCGTTAAATTCGCATCAAATTCCGCATCCTGTCCTGACTTACCCTTTTCACGCTTTAAGTTGAAATAGGCATCACAGGCCGCCTTAAACTTCGAATAAATTTGATCTTTTTGCTTTTCAGGTACATGGCCGATTTCCTTCCAACGTTTTTGCAGGCCAATCACCATATTGGTTATCTCTGGCGTTTCTGTTCCTGTTTCAACGATGCCATTGACTTGGTCGACCAATTGCTGCTTCGCCGCTAAATTAGCCTTCCGCTCCGCATCAATCTTACTGAAAAATTCACTTTTATGTTTAAAAAAGGTTTTTAAATCAGCCCAAAATTGTTGGCTCACTTCTTTTCCTCCCTCACGAGGCAATCCCCCTTTTAATTTCCCCCATTGCTCTTGTAAGGCTAATACCGCCTTCGAAGCCTGGTTCCATTCGGTGATACTCGTCGAAATAAAGGTTGCATGGTGATGCATCAAATCCCCCAGTTCTTTCTTAACCTTCAGGTTTTCTTCATACACGCCTTTTTGTGCCTCATTAATCTGACGCTTTTGCTCAAATAACACATCTAAGGCTTTTTTTACTCGACCCCATAGGGCTTCATTATCTTCCCGTTGGGCCGGACCAATGTGCTTGTATTCTTCAAACAATTCCTCCGCCTCTTTCAATAATTTTTGAAGTGCTCCACCTTTTTGAACATCTTCAGCTAATTTTTCTAATTTCTTGGCGATCAACTCCTTCGCCTGTAAATTTTTCTTGCGGTCTAATTCCAATAACTCAAAGAAAATACTTCGATTACTGTAAAAACGATCCACCAAGGCGTGATAGGACTGCCAAAGGGTTTGGTTCATTGGTCCTTGGACACTGCCTAAGCCTTTCCATTCATCCTGTATTTTCTTAAATGCCTTGAAACTGGCATTTACGTGAGCTGGATCCGAATTGTCATCCGCATCCACCAAGGTTCTTAAATCATTGATTAATCGCGTTTTTCCTTCTAAAGCCTTTTCACGTAATTTCTCTAATTGACCGAAAAATTGTTGACGCTCTGCCCGAATAAACTGAATACTGGCATCGATTTTCTGACCGATTTCGTCTAATTTAAACGAAAAGCCCTCCTCTGAATCTTCATTCGCTGCTTTAAAGGTCGCCAAGGCTTCCATTTTTTCAGCATATTTTTGCTTATCCCAAATCGCCTTTGGCTCTTTGGAGATTTCATCTACTTTTTTAAAGGTTCCCGTGCCCGGATGCGCTTGTATGATTTCCTTTAAGGATTGAAAGAAAGTAGCTAAACTTTCCTTATTGGCTTCTTCGATCGCCAATAGAGGATATTGAATGGATTTTTCTTCCACCACTTCCGAAGGGAATATGGTTTCTGCCACCGCAATGACCTCATTTTCGGGTACTGATTCCAAAGCGTTGCTTTCTTCTTCCGTCATCATAATCTTCGTTGTTTGCGTTTTTACTGTAAAAGTTTTTCAAAAATACGCTCCATCGATACCGCATACCCAATTTTTTCTTTGAGATCTGCGATAGAAATGCGCTCCTGTTGCATCGTATTTCGGTCACGAATCGTCACCGTTTCATCTTCCATCGTTTGATAGTCGACCACCACACAATAAGGGGTTCCAATTAAATCTTGACGAGTATAGCGCTTGCCTATGGCGCCTCCCTCATCGTAAGTTGTGTTAAAGGCAAATTTAATCTTATTTACGAGTTCTTGTGCTTTTTCAGCCAATCCATCTTTTTTAACCAAGGGCAACACCGCTACCTTCACGGGCGCTAAGGCCGGATGGAAGTTCAAATACACCCTTTGCTTCTCCTGATCTCCTTCACCCACCGTCTCTTCCGTGTAAGCATTGCACAAAATTGCTAAAAATAAACGATCTGCACCGACCGAAGTCTCCACTACATAAGGAATGTAATTTTCATTGATCTCTGGATCAAAATACTGCTGCTTTTTGCGCGATAATTCCTGATGACTTTTTAAATCAAAATCTGTCCGAGAATGAATACCTTCCATCTCCTTAAAGCCAAATGGAAATTTATATTCAATATCCACCGCCGCATTTGCATAATGGGCTAATTTATCATGGTCATGGAATTTCAATGAATCCGCTGGCAAGCCAATCGCCTGATGGAACTTCATCCGAGTCTGCTTCCACGTCTCATACCATTCCATCTCCGTGCCAGGGCGAACAAAAAATTGCATTTCCATCTGTTC
>CANHCG010000002.1 GCA_947459055.1 Cytophagaceae bacterium
CTTGGTATATCGAAGGCAAAAAGCCACTTCCCCAAATACTCTTCCCTCCTTCTGGATATTTATTACCAGAAGTTAATACGATAAATCCAGGTAAATTCGCATTTTCAGAACCTAAGCCATAAACTGCCCAAGCTCCCATACCGGGACGACCCAAACGAGCACTTCCCGTTTGCATGAGCAATTGAGCCGGTGCATGATTGAACTGATCCGTGTGCATCGCCTTTAAAAAGCAAACCTCATCGACAACGTTTTGGAAATAAGGTAAATAATCTGAAACCCAAGCGCCTGATTGGCCAAATTGCGCAAATTTACCTTGTGGCCCTAACATTTTAGGAACACCACGAATGAAAGCAAATGTCTTCCCCTGTAATAATTCAGCCGGACAATCTTTTCCATGCCATTTGACTAATTCGGGTTTATAATCGAATAATTCTAATTGAGATGGAGAACCCGCCTTATGTATATAAATGACCCGTTTAGCTTTAGGCAATAACTCTGTTAATTTCGTTAAGGCTTCCTCTTGACCGGTAGGTTGCGTCTCACAAGAACCCAACATCGAACCGAGCGCCATCATACCCATACCTGTAGCACAATGCCGCAAAAAATGCCTACGCCGCATGTATTCCAGTGCCCGATTTTCTAGTTCTTGATCCATGTCTTATAATTTTGTCACAAATTCATCCAAATTTAACATACTCGTGGCCACTAATTCATAGCCCTTCCTTGGATTTTTAGGATCCAATTTCTCCCCTTGTTCAAATAAACGCATGAAGGTTTTTAAATCTTTCGCATTGACCTCATGAATAAACATCTTTTGATACATAGCCGCGATTCGCTTAGAGGTATCAGCCTCCTTCATTTGTGACATATCTAAAGCGATTTTTTTCGCAATCTCCACAAAAACCGGATCATTTAACAAAACCAAAGCCTGCAATGGGGTATTTGTCCGAATCCGACGAACCAAACAGACCTCCCGAGATGGTGAATCGAAAGTAAACTGAGACGGATAAGGCCCTGTTCTTCGTGTAAATACATAAATCGCCCGACGGTGTTGCTCCGTTCCCTCACTTTGTTCCCATTTTAAACTACTATTGACTGCTTGCCAAACGCCATCCGGTTGATAAGGCATCACTGGTTTTCCATACATTTTAGGATTCAACAAACCCGAAACGGCTAAGGCCTGATCTCGAACTTGTTCAGCAGATAAACGGAAACGAGGACCACGACCAAGCCATTTATTGTATGGATCGAGGGCAATTAAGGATTTTGAAGCTTTGGAATCTTGTTGGTAAGTAGAAGAACACACGATTTCCTTAATCAATTCCTTTGGCTTCATGTCATAGACATGAATGAACTGATAAGCCAAATAATCCAATAATTCTTGGTGACTAGGCTTAGCCCCTTGCGTACCAAAATCCTCAAGCGTTTCGACAATCCCCATGCCAAATAATTGCTCCCAAAATCGATTAGCCACGTTTCTAGCAAAAAGTGGGTTAGCAGGATCCACAATCCACTTGGCTAAACCCAAGCGATTTTTAGGCCATTCATTTTTAAATGTATGCATGAATTTAGGCACATCAGGATTTACTTTATCCCCATGCATTAACCAATTACCCCGTGTAAAAACATGCGACTCGCGCTGATAATCCGAAGGCATTTCCAAATAAATAGGGAAATTATCCGTCTTGGCAGAAATCAAGGATTTAAAGCTTTCAAAATCCTCCTGGGTGCCAGCAAATTCAGGCAATAAGGCAAACCAACCAATCCGAAATACATCATCCGATTTACCTGCAATTTTGCTATTAAGTGCCTCTAGGTAATAATCCTGTCGAATTTTTGATTCCGGAAATGCGATCGTTAATAATTTAGATTTAGAGGTCGTATCCATTTTTAAACGGATAATAACTTTTCCTTTCAAACCACCCGCACGAATTTGTAAAATGCCACCCGGTGTTTTGGAGGAATATTGCAACATCAATTGTTTGACGCCTTCCGTTTTTAAATTTGGTAATCGACAAGTACCTGAATGCCTCAAGCCAATTTGTGTCCCCCCCAACAACGCACCTTCAACAAAATTATCCGCATAATGGGCATGAAAACGAGGTTCTAAAAAGCGAACAAATCGGCGGTAAAAATCCGAATGCTCTTTGGGGAATTGATTAACCTTTTGATCAAAAGCTGCTAGTTTGGATAAATCCTCGGGCTTAAATTTCCGTAAATTAGGAGCTTCATCCCCCGTATCTTCATCGCGAGTATTATTTAAAAAGGCCATGAACTTATAATATTCAACGTGCCGAATCGGGTCATAAGGATGACTGTGGCATTGTACACAAGAGAACGAGGTTCCATGCAAGGCATCCCAGGTCGTATTCACACGATCCAATACTGCTGCCACCCGAAATTCCTCATCGACTGTCCCCGTTTCGTCATTATTCATCGTATTTCGATGAAAACCGGTCGCGATGTAATCATCCTCACTTGGTTTTGGCAATAAATCACCGGCTAATTGTTTCGTCACAAAATCTTTGAAAGAAAGGTTTTGATTAAAGGAACGAATCACCCAATCACGATAAGGCCAAATCGTGCGGCCATTATCCTTTTGATACCCACGACTATCCGAATAGCGCGCCAAATCTAACCAAACGGAAGCCCATTTTTCCCCAAAAGAGGGTAATGCCATTATTTGATCTACAAAAGCCGCATATTCTTCCTTTGATTCCACGACCTGAAAATCCTTCACCATCTTTTCAGTAGGCGGTAAACCTGTCAAATCCAAAGCTAAACGACGCAAAAGGATAGCTTTATCCGCTTGTTCCGCATGCGACAACCCTTGTTTTTGTAATCCAGATAAAATGTATTGATCCACAGGATTGGAAACAAATTTCTTTTTCCAAAAGGTTAAATAACTTAAAATACCCTCGGCAGATGGAACCTCCGGTTTTTGAATCGGCAAATAAGCCCAATGGTCCTCCCAAGTTGCTCCCTCTTTTACCCATTGCGTCAATATTTCTACCTCTTGCGTATTTAATGGTTCACGCCGATAAGGCATTTTCTCCTCTGGGTCAGAACTATGCAAACGGGAAATGAATGGACTTTTTTCTGGATGAAATGGAACAATAGCCGGTTTTCCAGAAGCCGTAACTGCATAAGCTTCCTCTTGAAACAACAAGCTAAATTTTCCTTGTTTTTTTACACCTCCGTGGCAAGAAATGCAATGTTTATTGAGGATCGGTTTAACATCTTTCGAATAAGAAACCTTTTCCTGTCCACTGAAATCTAAAGTAAGAAAAGCCACCGCACCCAACAGGCACAAGAAAATGAGCGTCCAATAAATGTTTCCTTTAGTCATTAAATAGGTGTTCAGCTTTATAAGCTTCAACAGGCAAATTTATACTAAGTTTTTGGCATAAAAAAAGGTGACCGAAGCCACCTTTTAAAATTTATGTTTCCAAAGGTTACGCTTTGGCAACTTCTACAATGACGCGTTTGCCTTTAATTTGGGCTCCTGACATTTTTTCAAGAACTACATTGGCAAATTCCTTGGGAACATCCACGAATGTGTGTTTGTTTTCAATTTGAATTTGGCCCAATACATTCCCTGGAATTCCAGACTCACCTGCAAAGGCTCCTACGATATTCGATGGAGAAATTTTTTCATTAAAACCAATGTTCACGTGCATGCGAACCATGTTTTCATCTGTCCGATATGGTTTTCCTTCGCGATCCATGCGAGGGCCTTTCGGTCCACGATCACGTTCACCACCTCTTTCGAATCGACCACCACGATCTCCGCCACCGCGCGCATCCCGATCGAAGCGACCTCCACCTCGACGTTCTCCGCCTCGGTCTCCACCACCCCAACGGTCACCGCCGCCACCACGTTCAAATCTTCCACCCCCACGCTCTTCACGACCATATTTACGTGAACCTCGTTCCATTTCACCATCGAGATTTTCATCACCGAATTCATTCTTCACGACACCCATGTTCATTTTCACAAGGGCTGCAACCACTTGTTCGACGGTAAATCCAGCTTGTTTCAAATTAGGCAAAGCATCATCAAACAATTCCAAGCCACCTTCCGCAATCGTAGCACCAACCCGATCAATGAACATTCCTTTTTTAACTCCAACCACGTCAGAGAATGTAGGAATAACACCTTTATCGATTTTCACTTTCGTATAGTTCATGATTTCACGCAAGCGATTGCGCTCAGAACCCACAACTAACGTAAATGCCTTTCCTGATTTACCCGCACGACCCGTACGACCAATCCGGTGTACATAATATTCTTCGTCTAATGGAATATCGTAATTAATTACTGCATCCAAATTATCCACATCTAATCCACGAGCCGCCACATCAGTAGCCACTAAATAACTTACATTTCCAGTACGAAAACGATTCATCACTTGGGTCCGTTGGGACTGACGCAAATCACCATGAAGTCCTTCTGCCGCATAACCACGCAACATTAATTCCTCCACAACTTCATCTACTCGTTTTTTCTGATTACAGAAAATCAAGACTAATTTCAATGAGTAAAAATCGATTAAACGTGTCGTCACTTCCATTTTGGCGCGACCTTTCACATCGTAATATAATTGCTCGATGTTCACGTTCGTGATTTCATTCTTCACCACTTTAACCAATTTAGGATCGGTCAAATAACGATTTGTCAAGGCCATAATTGGCTTAGACATCGTAGCAGAGAATAATACTGTTTGACGCTCATTTGGAATTTCTTCCAAAATACTTTCGATATCTTCACGGAAACCCATGTCTAACATCTCATCTGCCTCATCCAACACCACCATGGATGCTTGATTTAATTTCAAAGCCCGACGCTCGATTAAGTCGATCACACGACCCGGTGTTCCCACCACGATATTCGCACCTGCTTTTAAGGATTTAATTTGGCGATCAATCGAATCACCTCCATAAACCGTAGTTACCCAAACACCTTTAGTGAATTTGGATAATTTCTTCATTTCTTCGGATACTTGAACGGCCAACTCACGCGTTGGGCATAAAATAATCGCTTGAACAAATTTTTCAAACGGAACAATATGCTCAATCATGGGAATCCCAAAAGCGGCTGTTTTACCTGTTCCTGTTTGCGCTTGGCCAATCACGTCTCGACCTTCTAACACGTATGGAATAGCTTCTGATTGGATGGGAGAAGCAAATTCGAAACCCATTTCTTTTACTGCAGCTTGAATTCCTTCCGATAAAGGAAGCGAATCAAAGCGAATTTTTTCACTCATTAGATTAATTTTAATTACGATGCCCGAACACATCCGTAATTACCTTCTGCCAATAACCCGATAAAATGGGATAAGAAGATGTGTGGATGTATTTGTATTTATTTATTACAAAAGTACCGCCAATATCTTTAGAAACCTAATGAATTGTATTATTTCAATAAAGTCTTTTTTGAAAAGATAAACATGACCTGATTGGACGAGGCAAAAGAAGGGTCTGGTGCATAGTCAGCGGTAGCATTACCTACCTCGATGCGCTTTTGTGAAAGGCCCTCGCCCACAAGGCGATTCTTCACAATAAAACCACGTTTCATGGCTGATTTATCATCTGAGTCTGAAAAGGCTACCACTTTTACATCCACTTGTTTTGATTTATTTAAGGCTGAAGCCATTAATTTAAACAAATACGAATCAGAGGCCTGTAACGCATCACTAGATTCGCCAAAATGAACTTCATTGGCAAGCAATTCCAAAGGAGCCGTGGCTGTTGAATCTATTAAATAGGTATGCAATGACACCAAAATTGACTTTTTGGGCACTTCAAAAAGGCTACCATCGGGCCAAGTAAGTAGGCTTATTGAATCATTTTTCAACGCGTTCGAATCCAATACCGCTCGAGTCAAACTATCATTTAACTTGTTTAAGCTATCGACAGGAATCAATTCCTCTAACTCCGGATTCATCACAATCCCTTCATCCGTCCGAAAATTTGTATACCAAATAACAATGCCAGCAAGTAAGAGAATTCCTAACACATAAATCAAATGCTTTAATTGAAAACGACTCGCAGGAATTTCACGATCATCCTCTATGTGATCCAAATGCGTCATTTCTAATTTCAAAATATCAGAAAGAAGCAATATTTCAGATATAGATAATAATACTTTGGTGCTACATAAGGCATTTAAATCATCCTTTTGGTCAATAAAATATTCACCAAAACCTTTCCAATCCTTCAAAGCAGGGTAATCAACTTCCTTTAATCGTAAACCATATAATGAGAATACTACACTTAAACCTTTCAAAAAGCTCGAACTTTTACAGTTCAGGCTTCGAGATAAAATCATGGCAATGGAACTTTTTTTATCAGGTATTAAAATACCCATCATTCCCTCTCCGTAGCGTAAAATTTCATCCATTTCTACCACATTAGCAGAGGACAAAAAAGATTGCATTCGCTGTTCTGGAATGGGTTTTTGAAGAATAAAATTATAAAGCGCATTAAATCGAATACGATTGCGCACTAATTTAAGAAGCCCACCAAGTAATATAGCCTCCCAAACAGGAAGCAATTCCTCGATTTTAGCTTCTTTTTCACCGGTAAACACGGCTAATTGCTGAACTAAAAACCCACGCTGATCTACATCGACAACTCCAAACACCTGAAATTCTATTTAAAATATAAGTTCAAAATTACCATTACTCAGGGGAATAAAAGAATATTTTTAACCTTATTTTTTTAATCATTACCTTTGTGACATGAAAAAAGTATTATTCATCGACCGGGATGGCACATTAATCATTGAGCCACAACCAGACCAGCAGGTAGATAGCTTTGAAAAATTAGCATTTCTACCCAATTGCATTTCCAATGCAAAAAAAATCCACGATGAATTGGATTTTGAATGGGTTATGGTAACCAACCAAGATGGTTTAGGTACAGATTCATTTCCTGAAGCAACTTTTTGGCCTGCACATCAAAAAATGTGTGATATTCTAGCTTCAGAGGGTATTATTTTTAATGCCACGCACATTGATCGTTCATTTCCTCACGAAAACCTTGCTACAAGAAAACCCGGTATTGGCATGTTAGTCGATTATATGAATGGAAGCTATGATTTAGCAAATTCATTTGTTATTGGGGATCGTTTAACTGATGTACAATTAGCCGCCAATCTGGGTTGTAAAGCCATTTTTATTGGAGATCTAGCGATACCGGCGGAACTTCAAACTTCTCTGGCCTGTCAAGTCGATTCTTGGGACGCTATATATACCTTTTTGCGCATGCCCGAACGAAAAGTGAAGCATGAACGAAATACACACGAAACTAAGATTTCAATAGAATTAAATTTAGACGGAAAAGGTATTGCCAACAACCAGACGGGCCTTGGATTTTTTGATCACATGTTAGATCAAATCGCCAAGCATGGCAATATGGATCTAAGCGTAAGCGTTCAAGGTGATTTACATATCGATGAACACCATACGATTGAAGATACCGGTATTGCTTTAGGTGAGGCTTTTTTAGCTGCCTTAGGTGACAAAAAAGGGATTTATCGCTATGGATTTGTCTTGCCGATGGACGATTGTTTAGCCCAGGTGGCAATTGATTTCTCTGGTAGAAATTGGCTTGTATGGGATGCGCCTTTCTCAAGAGAGAAAATTGGTGAAATGCCAACTGAAATGTTCTTTCACTTTTTTAAATCCTTTTCTGATGGCGCAAAATGCAATATCAATATTAAGGCGGAAGGGGAAAACGAACACCATAAAATTGAAGCCATTTTCAAGGCTTTTGCTAAGGCAAGTCGATTTGCCGTCGAACGCGATATAAAAAATTTAAATTCTTTACCGAGTACCAAAGGCTTACTTTAATTTTTTTTGTAATTTTGACTTTCATTTAATTATACCATGGGATATTCTGGAGCAGCATTTTTTATCATTTTATTTGCCATCGCCATCGTTGTAGGCGCAAAACTTCAAAAAATTTACAAGGAGCGAGGAAAATAAATTCCCACTTAAAGTAAACCCTCGTCTGCGAAACTATAATAATTTTCGTGTCCTACGATGAGGTGATCCGCAATTTGAATATCAAATAAACGAGCCGCATCACGTATTTTATACGTAATGCTACGATCTGACTGACTCGGTTGTAAATTTCCAGAAGGATGATTGTGTGCCAAAATCAAGCTAGAAGAGCGATGTTCCAGCGCAGATTTAATCACCAATCGCACATCGACTAGAGTACCTGATACACCTCCAATACTCAAGCGTTCCATTTTTATTAAGCGACTTCCCCGATTCAAATGCAGAAACCAAAATTCTTCATGGGGTAAATCAACCAATTGTGCCTGCAAAATAAAAAAAGCATCTTGGGAGCAGGTAATTTTTTGAATCGTTTGTTGGCTCCTAAACTCCATTCGGCGCCGACCTAATTCCAGGGCAGCGACCAACAAAGAAGCCTTCGCCAATCCGATTCCTTTAAATTTCATGAAATCAAATTGATTAAAACGACCCAATTTCACTAAATCAAATTCAATGGATTGCAAAATCTCCTTGGATAAGTCTATCGCAGAACAATTAGGGCTTCCTGAACCAATTAACAAGGCCATAATTTCCTCCAGCCGCAAGTTTTCCTTACCACGCAAAGCCAAAACTTCTCGCGGTCTATCAACCACGCGTATTTCCTTAATTTTAGTTGAAGATAGCTGATTCGACATACCTCATTTTTTTGTCGAATATAAAGCCTATAAACAAGAAAACCCCGCTGAAAGCGGGGTTTATCAATATGCTGATAATCGTAAATTAAGCGGCGATTTTGTTCGCTAACTTCGCTAATTTTGATTTTTGGTTGGCTGCTTTGTTCTTGTGAATGATGTTTTTCTTCGCCAATTTATCTAAGGCCGAGGAAACTTTTTTAAACAAATCAAGAACGATCGTTTTATCAGTCGCCGTACGAAGATTTTTGATCATGGTACGAGTGGACTTGTGTTGGTAACGATTACGTAAACGCTTAGTTTCGTTCGCTCTGATACGCTTTAATGCTGATTTATGATTTGCCATTTTTAATTAAAATTCTTCTTCTTGTAAAATTGAATTGCAAAATTAAACAAAATGATTAAAAAACACAACTATCCACTAAAAAAAAGAAAAGTCCTTCTCATTGTACTATTGATTAGCCTCCCATATGGTTTATTGGCTAGCCCCCCCTGGGGATTTTTTGCCCATAAAAAAATCAATAAACTTGCGATTTACGCGCTTCCACCTGAAATGATTCAATTCTACAAACGCCATCGGACTGAGTTAGAAAATATGGCAGTCTTACCTGACCAACGTCGTTATATCTTGGATAAGGAAGCCGCAAGGCATTATATTGACTTAGATCAGTATGTGATTTCTCGAATTATTTTCAGTGATTGGGAACAAATAAAACGTCAATTTCCCGAGGACAGTATTCAAAAACACGGCATTGTCCCTTGGCACATCCCCATCGTGTATAAAAATCTAAAACAAGCATTTATGAAAAAAGACACGATTTCAATTATTAAATTATCCGCTGAATTAGGGCATTATATCGGCGATGCGCACGTTCCGCTACATACCACATCAAATTACGATGGACAAAAAACTGGACAATCGGGTCTTCATAGTTTTTGGGAATCGCGTATACCAGAAATACTTGATACCGCACTTGAAGATTGGATCGGACCTGCGGAATACTTATCAAATATCCAAAAATCCGTTTGGGAATGGGTGATCGATTCAAATCAAGAAGTTGCTATTTTAATACAAAAAGAGAAGGAATTAAATCGTCAAATACCTGACAATAAAAAATTTACATTCGAACAAAAAGGAACCCAGCTACAAAAAATACCCAGTCTTTTTTACAGTAAAAAATACCATCAAAGCCTTGGAAATCAGATTGAAAAAAGATTCAATGCAGCTATTAAACATGTCAGCGATGTATGGTATTCAGCCTGGGTGGATGGAGGGCAACCCATTTTCCAATAAAAATGTGCAATTTTGCAACATGGAAAATAGCTCATTCGTCCAATTAAAACCGGGTAAAGACGCCCCTGTTAAACGATTTCATCCCTGGATCTTTTCAGGAGCCATCTTGAAACAAAGTAAAAATCTCAAAGACGGAGATTGGGTCGACGTTATTAGTTCCCGAGATGAATTTCTTGGTACCGGACATTTCCATCATGGCAGCATTGCCGTAAAAATTGTGTCATTCAAGCCGATTGTTTCTAAATCTAATTTTTGGAAAGAAAAAATCGAGCAAGCATATACCCTTCGTAAAATAATTCCTTTTCATCAAACGAATGCCTTCCGTCTAATCCATGGCGAAGGTGATGGATGTCCCGGACTGGTCATTGATTATTACAACGGCGTTTTGGTATTTCAAGCGCATACCATTGGCATGCATTTAGATCGAGAAGAAATTATCCAAGCCTTGAAAAATGTATTCGGTGACGAAATCGTTGCCATTTATGACAAAAGTAAAGAAACGTTGCCACCTGAATACGCGGCCACTTGCCAAAACGGATATCTTTTCGGGGAGGTCCCTGTGCCGCATGAGATTAAAGAGAATGGCGTTGCCTTTTCGGTCAACTGGATCACAGGTCAAAAAACCGGATTCTTTATCGACCAACGTGATAATCGACAATTAATCGCTGAATATGCGCAAGGAAAATCCATCTTAAATACCTTTTGTTATTCAGGAGGCTTCTCCTTTTATGCATTAAAAGCGGGCGCAAAAAAAGTAATTTCTTTAGATGCCTCAGCTAAAGCCATCGATTTAGTGAATCAAAACAGCCAATTAAATGGCTTGACAGAAAACCATGAAGCGATTGTTGGAGAAACCCTGCCCTATTTAAAAAATAACGAAGAAGAATTTGATATCATTATTTTAGATCCGCCAGCATTTGCGAAATCCATTGGCACCAAACACAAGGCATTACAAGGCTACCAAAAAATAAACCAACTCGCCTTGAAAAAAATCAAGCCAAACGGTCTATTATTCACCTTTTCTTGCTCCCAAGTTATTTCAAGAGATTTATTCTACAACATGCTTGTTGCGGCAGGAATCGAAGCCGGACGTGAAATCCAAGTGCTTCATCAAATGACACAAGCACCCGACCATCCGATCAATTTATTCCACCCAGAAAGTAATTACCTCAAAGGATTTGTCCTGCGGGTGATTTAATTCACAAAACGGAAGATACGACTCCAACGAATTTTTCCCGAAAACAAGCCTTTATTTGGGTCTAAAGACATCCAAACAAATACGGCTTTACCAACAATATGATCCGCCGGTACAAATCCCCAAAAACGTGAATCAGCCGAATTATGCCGGTTATCTCCCATCATAAAATAATAATCCTGCTTAAATGTATAGCTACTGATTGGCTTACCATTTTGTAAAATTTGATCTCCTTGAATGGTAATTCCTTCATTCCCCTCATATTTAGCAATAGCCTCTTGGTATAATTTTACATTTTTAGCATCTAAAGTAACAGTCCAACCCCTCGCCGGAATTTTGATTGGACCATACCAATCCCGATTCCATTTAAATAAGGTCGTGTCATGCGGAAAAATAGCGTCAAAGGTTACTCCTTTGGGATCTTTAAACGAATCATAATCAAAGGATTTAGACCAAGAAGCTTTGGCAATTTGATCCAACATGCTTTTCGATGTATTCAATTTATACCCAACCAATTGATTCGTCGAATCCGCTAAAGGCAACCAATCCGCTGAATCAAAACTCGCATCAGGCGCATTCCGAATCCCATATTCATCAAAAAACTTTTCATCCAAATTTTCCTTAGTTTTCATAAAGACAGGATGTTGCATCCGTTCAGGATTTTCCATAGGTTTTTGATTGATAAAAACCTGCTGGTCCCGTACCTCCAACAAATCCCCAGGCGTAGCCACACAACGCTTCACATAAAAAGTACGTAAATCCAATGGCGCATCACCATCCTCCTCGAAATTAGGCACATTAAATACGACCGCATCGCCTTTTTTAACTTCTGAAAATCCAGGCAAACGGAAAGTGGGTAAATCCAACCAACGCAAATAACTAGGAATATTAGTAAACCAAATTTTTTGATGCGTTAAAGGCAATTGAAGTGGCGTTTTAGGCGTACGAACCCCGTAATGCATTTTACTAACAAACAAAAAATCACCTACCATCAAGGAACTTTCCATCGATGGCGTAGGAATCGTATAAGCCTCAAAAAGGAAAAAACGAATTAAAGTTGCCGCCACCACGGCAAACATTACAGAATCTAACCACTCACGAAAGGCTGATTTTTGGCTAGGCTTTTTGGTTTCTTTTTCAGACATAAACTTATTTTTTGTGTAAATATTGATCAATTAATTCTTGTGAAGGTTTGTTAATATAAGGTGAAGGAAAACCTCGATCAATAAAATCTGGATCTTCCATATTTGTATACCGTAAATGCGAAGACCAACGAATTTCATTATTCGTAATCACGCCTGATTCATGCACTAAAAGCGTAGAAAAAACCACTATATCGCCCATATTCACCTCAGGCTGCAATTTTGGATAAGCAGAACGATCAAAAGGAACTTCGGCAAATCCATTTTCCAATTTATCAGTCAAAGGACCCAATTTATGACTTCCCGGATAAAAAATAACAGGTCCATGTTCAATACTCAAATCAATCAAGGGAAACCACACTACAATTGAATCCTGAGAGGCCAACATCGATACCCAATCCTGATGCAAAGGCGTTTTATAAAAATGTTCCGACATCGCCAATTGGGGATGATTAAAAAACAACATCGGACGAGTACACATCAAAGGACTTGAAAGACCTAAATCCTTAACCAATTCGATCAATTTTGGATTTACCGACAATTGATATAATTCCACTAAACCTGTTTGAATAAGTTTACCACAACTAATAAAAGTCGACAAATGCTCCTTAAATAAAGTAGTCATTTGAGTCAAAAAATCACCCTCTATGCCCAAATGATCAAATTGAATCTGAAAAATACGCTTAGCCGCTGTATGTATTTTTTCAATCGTCTCGCGTTCAAAAAAACCAGGAATAACAACAACTCCGTCTCTATCCAAATCAGCCTTTAATTGATCAAAATCTAACATAATCGATTATTTCAACATATCGTCCATACCCAAAACTCCTTTTTTATCTTTCACCCACTCCGCTGCAATTACAGCACCTAAGGCGAATCCTTCCCGGCTAAATGCATCATGTGTGATTTCAATCTGATCTACCTTTGATATGTATTTTACTGTATGCGTCCCCGGTTTTATGGATTCCCTTTGGGACCAAATCGCCACCTCATTCGCAGCAGGAATTTGATTATTCACCCATTTATCCTTTTCGGAATAGGCTTCCATAATCCCCTCAGCTATTGTAATCGCGGTTCCACTCGGCGAATCTTTCTTTTCTACATGATGAATTTCATTTGTATAAATAGCATATTCCTTGTGAGGCGCCATTAAACTGGCCAACATTTTATTCAACCGGAAAAACAAATTCACACCAATTGAATAATTAGAAGCATAAAAAAATGTCGATTGATGCGCCTCGGTCGCTGCCTCAACTTCCTGTTTTTTTTCCAACCAACCTGTCGTACCACAAATCACCGGAATCTGTTTCTGAATACAAGTCATTATATTCAAAAACGCTGAAGCAGGATTCGAAAATTCAATCGCCACATCCACGTCGTTAGAAGTCAAGGAAGTTAAATCAGCCGCATTATCGATATCAATTTTTGCGACAATTTCATGTCCGCGACCAATCGCCAACCGTTCAATTTCACGACCCATTTTCCCATATCCTATCAAAACAATTCTCATGCGTTCCTATTTTTTAAAATGAAAGCTCAAAGATACACCCGAATAAAGCATTTTTGAAAATGGATCAAAATCCAATGCTGGCTTTATTCGCATAGTAATATCATCCGAAACATCAAAAGTCTTTAAATGCGCACTCACATTAGCGTCCACAACATTTAAACCCCAAGCTAAAAACATGCCAATATACGTATAATCCCGATTTCGTCGATATCCATCATTTAATCGTTTTAATTGATTGACATCTAAATCACGAATTTGACCGTCCTCGTAGGGAACAGATACCGTTGCAGGCGGTTTATAACTCGGATCCTCTGGCCGTAAAGAAACGATATAATAATATCCACGGTACTTTTTGTAGCGCTCTTGATTAAAATTGGCAATCAATCCCAAACTAACAAAAGCTCCCGCAACCAAAGGCAATTTCCAATATTGTCGATTGGAAACTTGGCCCCAGCCAGGTAAAATCATCGAACGAATCGTAGATACTCGAGGAATAATTTTATTGGACTTTTTAGAAAGCAAAGAATCCACCTTGGCAACTACTTTACTTTGAATTTTTAAAATAGAATCTTGATTAGCTTGGCTTGAAGGCTTTTTTGCTATCATGGTATCTGGCCGCAGCTCCTTACGAAGACCCGAAACCGGAACAGCCTCTTGCATCCATCGAAAATTTCTCGAAAAACCAATCTCTGAAATACCCAGAAAAAGAACTGTAAATAACCCAAAAGCTCTACCTAATTGGCTCATGCACTTATTTTTGAACCTTCTCAATGAATTGAATTAATTCATCCTTGGATTTAAATGTAAATTTCAATTCACCTTTCCCCTCTTCGCTAATTTTCAAATGAACAGGTAATGGAAACATCGAACTTAATTGACTTTGCAAAGCCTGTATTTCAGCCACATGTAAGGCAGCATTTGCTTGACCACTCGGCCTTTCTTCATGCTGATGGGCCGATTGACGTACCGCATCTTCTAATTTCCGAACCGACCATTCTTCAGAAATCGCTTTTTGGAACAGGTTATTTTGAACCTCCGCATTCTCTAAAGAAACCAAGGAACGTGCATGTCCCATGCTCAATCGATTGTCACGTATGGCTATTTGAATGTGCGCAGGCAATTTCAATAGACGCATATAATTGGTTACCGTCGATCTATTTTTTCCTACCCGACTACCTAAATCTTCCTGTTTTAATTGACACTCATCCATCAAACGTTTATAGGAAAGCGCAATTTCAATGGCATTTAAATTCTCCCGTTGAATGTTCTCAATGAGGGCCATCTCAATCATTTGCTGATCATCCGCCGTCCGAACATAAGCTGGAATTTGCTTTAATCCTGCCAATTTGGAGGCTTGCAATCGACGTTCCCCAGAAATCAATTGGAATTTCCGTGGCGCAATTTTACGAACAGTTATCGGCTGAATAATCCCATGCATCCGAATTGATTCAGCCAAATCCTGCAACGCATCTTGTTCAAAATGCTCACGCGGTTGAAAAGGATTTGTTTCAATAAAATCCAATGAAATCTCTTCCATCAAATTAACTGTATCCAAACTGCCAGCAAAATCAGAGGCATGTATACCTTTCCCCTGTACTTGTTCAGAATCGTCCAACAAAGCACCGAGTCCACGACCCAATCCAATTCTTTTTTTAGAATTTGCCTCTAATTTACTCATCGTATTTTGGTTAAATGGCCTGTAATAAACCATTTTTACGCACAATTTCTCGTGCTAAATTTAAATAACTAATCGAACCCTTGCTATCCGCATCATGCATAATAGCAGGAATTCCATAACTCGGCGATTCTGACAAACGAATGTTTCTAGGAATAATAGTTTCAAAAACCATATTCTTAAAATGCGAATTAACTTCATTGACTACTTGGTTCGACAAACGCAAACGCAAATCGTACATCGTCAATAAAATCCCCTCGATCACCAAGGCCGTATTTAATCGGGCTTGAATAATTTTAATGGTATTTAATAATTTACCTAACCCTTCCAAGGCATAATATTCACATTGAACCGGAATTATCACCGAATCAGCAGCGGTAAGGCTATTGATCGTGATTAAACCTAAGGAAGGAGAACAATCCATAATGATAAAATCATAGGCATCTTTAATCGAAGCTAAGGCCTCTTTCATTTTGCCTTCACGGTTTGTCAAGTTAATCATCTCAATCTCCGCCCCGACCAAATCGATGTGCGAAGGAATCATATCTAAAAATGGAACTTCGGTAGCCAAAATACTTTCTTGAACCGTAGATAATCCCACCATACATTCATAAATACTTTGCGAAACTTCTTTCGGATTAAATCCTAATCCTGAGGTCGAATTCGCTTGAGGATCCGCATCAATTAATAAGGTTTTAAACTCCAAGGCAGCCAGACTAGCCGCTAAATTAATGGCCGTAGTAGTTTTACCCACACCCCCCTTTTGATTAGCGATCGCAATGATTTTACCCATGAATAAATAATTTTGAAGACAATATTACAAAAAAGGTTTCACATCTTTTCGTTGCAAGGAACATTCTATTTATCTTGTGATTTAATCAACCTGACTCTATGACAAATACGAACTCATCATCCCATCCTAAAGGCCTTTACGTACTTTATTCTACGGAAATGTGGGAGCGTTTCAATTTCTATGGCATGCGAGCCTTGCTCTCCTTATTCCTTGTGAATGCACTCGCTTTTAAACAAAATGAAGCCTCCATTTTATATGGTGGATTTTTAGGCTTAAGTTATTTGACAACAATGATGGGTGGATTTGTTTCCGACCGATTTTTAGGTAATCGCAATTGCATCATTTTAGGAGGTTTAGTGATGGCTATAGGCCAATTATGTTTATTTGGCTCCGCTAATACATTTCAAGGAAATATTGACTTGGCCAATGGGCTCATGTGGCTAGGTTTATTATTCTTGATTTTTGGGAATGGTTTTTTCAAACCTAATATTTCCTCTATGGTAGGTCAATTATACCCCAAAGGAGACAATCGACTAGACGCTGCCTTCACCATTTTTTATATGGGGATTAATACCGGTGCTTTTTTAGGTATGCTGATCTGTCCCTGGTTGGGCGACGTGAAAGTAGATGGTGTTCGCAATTTAGAGGCCTTTAAATGGGGATTTTTGGCTGCCGGAACGGCTATGTTAATCGGAACTATTTCCTTTTATTTTCTTAAAAATAAATACATCGTTAAACCCAATGGCGATCCAGTAGGAGAAGCTCCGAAATTCGATGTTGCTCAAAATCCAGATGAAGAATCTGAAAAGGCTGAATTTTCAAATAAATCGATTGGATTAACCATCGGTATATTCATAATTTTAATTCTTGGTTTCCATCAATTATCTCTTTCTGCTGAGGCAAATCCTATAAAGGATTGGATCTTCCCTGTAATTTATGCGGCAGGCATAAGTCTTGCTTTCTTAATTATGACAGATAAGACGCTTACACCCATCGAACGAAATAGAATCTGGGTCATGTACATTATTGCTTTTTTTGTCATTTTCTTTTGGGCGGCCTATGAGCAAGCGGGTTCTTCATTGACCTTCATTGCGGACCAGCAAACTGATTTGCGTTTCTTTGGTATCGATTTACCCCCAAGTTCCGTTCAAAACGCCAATTCATTTTTTATTATTATTCTCGCATTTCCATTTTCTTGGATTTGGATTAGTCTTTCAAAAAAGGGAATTGAGCCAAATTCCCCAGCCAAGCAAGCCATTGGATTATTATTATTAGCAATTGGTTATTTAATCATCGCCTTACAAGTAAAGGACCTTGGGACCGGTAAACTTGGTGTGATTTGGTTATTTATCATGTATTTGTTCCATACCATGGGAGAATTATGTTTATCTCCGATAGGTTTATCTTTAGTTTCTAAGTTAGCACCTAAACGATTCTCCTCTTTATTAATGGGCGTTTGGTTTTTAGCTAGTGCAGCTGGATATGCGTTAGCAGGTACCTTGGGCGCTTTACTTCCGCCGATCGATCAGGGAAATGGGACCGTGGTGAATTTCCCAAGCTTCTTGGGATTTGAAATTCATAATTTATATGAATTTTTTATGGTATTTGTGATCATGGCAGGTATTGCTGCGGTATTATTGTATACCTTAGCTAACGGACCTTTGAAACGCATGATGCACGGCATCCGATAAACCACTAGATTATGAATGGACCTGATCATCATTTGCACGAGAAGCATTTAAAAAGTTCTGATTTCATTACTGATATTGTCATTGGTATGTCAGATGGTCTTACGGTTCCCTTTGCTTTGGCCGCAGGGCTTTCTGGGGCGGTTGATTCATCATCCATTGTCACCACGGCAGGAATTGCAGAAATTGTGGCTGGTTCTATTGCCATGGGATTAGGTGGTTATTTAGCAGGTCAAACTGAACAAGAACATTACGAAGCGGAATTAAAACGTGAATATGAAGAGGTCGAACGAGTACCGGATCGTGAAAAAGAAGAAATTCGCGAGGTTTTTGAGGGCTATGGCTTAACCCCTGAGGCACAAGAAATTGTAGTCCAAGCCATTTCGAGTGATAAAGACAAATGGGTTGATTTTATGATGCGTTTTGAATTAGGCTTAGAAAAACCCAATCCAAATCGTGCTCGGAATTCGGCCTTAACTATCGGAATCTCCTATGTCATAGGGGGATTTATCCCATTGATTCCCTATTTTTATGTGGAAAGCCCTGTCGATGGACTTATCTATTCCGCGGAAATCACATTGGTTGCCCTTTTTGTTTTTGGTTACTTTAAGAGTAAAGTAACGGGTCAAAATCCATGGATTGGTTCGATGAAAGTTGCGTCAATTGGCGCAGCAGCCGCAACAGCAGCCTTTTTGGTTGCCAAATTATTTCAATAAGCCGATACCGTATCATCACCCCTTGAATCAGCTCCCCCCTGACGTTTACCGGTTGGTAAAATGAGAATTCCTTCAACGAGTCCGATGGATGGGCTTGTGCCAAAATCATAGCCTTTGGACTTTAAACGTTGTAATTGATCCGCTGAAAATCGCTTAGGCTCAAATCGAGTTTGCTCAGGTAGCCATTGATGATGAAATCGAGGAAATTCAACGGCCTGTTGCATATTCATCTTCATCTCCAACACATTAAGTACCACTTGAAATACACTGGTTATAATCGTAGAACCACCCGGCGTCCCCACGACCATTTTCAATTGATTATTCTCTGTAATGATCGTCGGAGTCATGCTCGATAACATTCGTTTTTGTGGTTGAATTTCATTCGCCTTTGTCCCAATTAATCCATAGAGGTTAGGGACTCCTGCCTTGGCACTGAAATCATCCATTTCATCATTTAATAAAAAACCAGCACCTCCTACAAACACCTTGCTCCCATATGAATTATTTAAAGTCGTCGTAATAGAAACTGCATTACCATCCTCGTCAACAATCGAGTAATGCGTCGTTTCTGGACTTTCATAGCCAGGAAAATCACCAGCTGCCACTTCTTTACTCGGTGTGGCCTGATCAAATGACATCGATTTCATTCGATTAGTCACATACCTTGGATCCAATAATTCCTTAACAGGTACCTTTACAAAATCTGGATCTCCAAGCCATTTCGCCCGATCAGCATATACTCTTCGCTCTGCCTCAACCATAACTTGTATCGTCGAATCCGCATTCGGCCCCCATTGGGCTAAAGGATATTTTTCAACCATTTGCATTAACTGGGCTAAAGCAATACCTCCACTTGATGGCGGTGGCATTCCAATCACTTGAAAATTCTTATATCCTTGTATAATTGGTTGACGCCACACCGCTCGATATTTCCTTAAATCCTTTTTACTAATTAACCCTCCTTGCCTTTCCATTTCAGCAACTAGCAAATCAGCCGTTTTCCCTGAGTAGAAACCTTTTAATTTTTTAGTGGATATACGAGTCAGCGTTTCGGCCAAATCGGATTGAATTAACATCTCCCCAGCTTTCCAAGCGACTGAATCGGATTTTATCAAATACGTTTTCCCGGGATTTTCTTTCTTAAATTCCTCCTTGTTTCTATTTAAGCCTCGAGCCTCTTTTTCAGTTAATAATACCCCATTTTTTGCCAAATCAATGGCGGGTGCCACTAATTCTCTCCAAGCTAATTTTCCGAATTTTTTATGCATTTCTACCATGCCTGCCACTGTACCAGGAACACCCGCCGAAAAGATTCCCACGAAACTCTTACCCGGAATAATAGATCCCTTTTCATCCAAATACATGTCGCGATGCCCTTTCAAAGGAGCCTTTTCCCGATAATCCAAGGCAAAATTTTGTCCTTTAGCATCACGATAAACCAAAAAACCGCCGCCACCAATATTTCCCGCAGCGGGATGACATACTGCCAAGGCAAAATTTACAGCAACAGCCGCATCGATGGCATTTCCCCCTTTTTTGAGAATTTCGAGTCCCACGGCGCTAGCCACCGGATGCGTAGAAACCACCATCCCTTTGGTTGATTCCACCAAGGGCTTTAGAGTATTTTGGGCTATCGAAGAAAAATAACAGGAAACAAACAAAAGAGAAAGGTAAAATTTCATAGGTTTCAAATTGGATGAAGCATTAAATTTAATAGAAAATAGAGTAAAAGCATTAATTGTTAAGGTTGTGTTAATAAAAATTAAAATTAACTTTGTGATTATTTGAAGATTTTACAACCAAAACGGATATTTAAAGTGGATATTTTTGAGAAAGTAGTTAAAAATATGGGACCCATTGGAGCCCATGCACATTATTCACATCACTATTTTTCATTTCCTAAATTAACTGGTGAATTAGGCCCACGCATGACTTTCATGGGAAAAGAAATGCTTAATTGGTCTTTAAACAATTATTTAGGTTTAGCTAATCATCCAGAGGTACGAAAAGCAGATGCTGATGCCGCTGCAAAATATGGCCTAGCCTATCCGATGGGTGCCCGAATGATGTCTGGAAATACAGATGAGCATGAGGAATTTGAGCGCCAATTAGCCGAATTTGTTGGCCAAGAAGATGCTTTTCTCTTGAATTATGGATACCAAGGTGTGATGTCTCTTATCGAATGTATGGTAGACCACCGAGATATCATCGTATATGATGCAGAGTCACATGCTTGTTTAATTGACGGAATTCGACTTCATAAAGCGAAAATGGGGGATTATTATAAATTCAATCACAACGATATGGATTCCTTGCGCAAAAACCTTGAACGCGCAACAAAGCGAGTAGCGGAAACTGGTGGTGGAATTTTAGTAATTACAGAGGGGGTTTTTGGTATGTCTGGAAAAGTAGGAGCCCTAGATAAGATCGTTGAACTTAAGAAGGAATTTGATTTCCGTTTATTAGTGGATGATGCCCATGGTTTTGGTACGATGGGTGAAAATGGCCGTGGTGTGGGTGAATTTTTAAATTGCACAGAGGGGATCGATTTGTATTTCTCGACATTTGCGAAGTCGATGGCGGCAATCGGTGCCTTCGTTGCTGCGCCTAAAGACATCATCATGTATTTAAAATACAACATGCGCTCCCAAACATATGCGAAGGCCCTTCCAATGCCTTTCGTCATAGGTGGAATGAAACGCCTAGAGCTGATCAAAAAACATCCTGAATTACGTAGTAAATTATGGGAAAATGTAAAGGCTTTACAAGAGGGTTTAAAAGCGAAGGGATTCGACATCGGAGAAACTAGTTCACCGGTTACTCCAGTATTTTTACATGGCGATTATGACATTGCGGCCGTGACCTCCTTAGTTCGGGATTTACGTGAAAATATGGGAATATTTTGTAGTATCGTCGTATATCCGGTTGTACCCAAGGGGCAAATCATGTTAAGAATTATCCCAACCTCCTCACATACCCTAGAGGATATTACGTATACGACTGAATGTTTTGCTGAAGTTCAAAAAAGGTTAAAAGCGGGTTATTACAAGGCTTAAAAAGCTGTTTTTGGAATATTTTAGTTTTTTTTTAACTTTTTTAACTTTTTTTTGGCTTTTTTAATTGAAATAATTTGCGAGAATTAAAAATTTGGGTAAATTTCGTATTATAAACGCCTTAAACGGCGGATAAAGAC
>CANHCG010000003.1 GCA_947459055.1 Cytophagaceae bacterium
AATCGTCACCTGTAAATAGGTGAAACCTTGTGCAGCAGTTACGAAAATGGTTAAAATACGAGTGATTTGATTTAATTTTTTACGACCAGACTCGCCATCTTTCTGCATTTTTTGGAAATACGGAAGAGCAATGGTTAATAATTGAATCGCAATGGATGCTGAAATGTAAGGCATGATCCCCAACGCAAAAATAGAGGCGTTACTCAAGGCTCCACCGGAGAACATATTCAATAAACCAAATAATCCACCTTCGCCCGCTTGGCTAAGTTTCGTAGCATCCACACCCGGAAGAACTACATAAGAACCCAAACGAAAGAAAGCGATAAAAAGAAGCGTATTTAGGATACGTCCTTTTAACTCCTCAATCGAAAAGATATGCTTAAATGTTGTTATTAACTTATTCATTCGTCTGGTATAGAAGATTAATCAACAATAGCTTGTCCACCAGCTGCTTCAATCGCAGCTTTAGCAGCAGATGAAAATCCTTTGGCATGAACTTCAACCGCAGCGGTTAAAGTACCACGGCTTAAGATTTTCACTAAATCGGACTTAGATACTAACCCGTTGGTATATAAAGTCTCAAAATTGATCACTTTCAAACCAGCTGTTTCAGCTAATGATTGTAAAGTATCCAGGTTGATTGCTTTGTATTCAACACGGTTGATGTTTTTAAAACCAAACTTAGGCACACGACGTTGCAAAGGCATTTGACCACCTTCAAAACCACGTTTACGAGAGTAACCTGAACGAGACTGAGCTCCTTTGTGTCCACGTGCGGAAGTTCCACCTAATCCGGAACCTTGACCACGACCTACTCTTTTTCTTGTTTTTACTGAGCCTTCTGCAGGCTTTAATGATGATAATTTCATTTTATTCTTGGCTTAGCGCTGCCTTGAGGGGCAACTCGCGTTTGTATTAAATATTTTCAACAACAATTAAGTGGTTTACCGCACGAATCATTCCGGCAATCGCTGGATTTAATTCAACTTCAACACTCTTCCGGATTTTACCCAAACCTAAGGCTTGAATCGTACGCTTTTGTACTTCCGGACGCTTAATTGCGCTTTTTACTTGTGTAATTTTAACTTTAGACATTGTATGTTCTATTTTTGAGGCACAAGGCGCTCAGATTATCCATTAAATACTTTGGCTAGGGAAATTCCTCGTTGGAATGCCACACTATGCGGTGCTCTCATTTTCACAAGCGCATCGATCGTTGCCTTCACCACGTTATGTGGATTCGAACTTCCTTTCGATTTCGCTAATACATCATGTACACCCGCTGATTCCAAAACAGCACGCATCGCACCACCGGCGATCAATCCTGTTCCTGGTGCAGCTGGCTTCACTAAAACGAAACCACCTGAGAATTTACCTAATTGCTCGTGAGGAACTGTTTTCTTCAACAAAGGAATTTGGAATAAGTTCTTTTTCGCATCTTCAATCCCTTTCGTGATTGCATCCGTTACTTCATTGGCTTTTCCTAATCCGTATCCAACGGTCCCGTTACCATCTCCTACCACCACGATGGCAGAGAAACTGAAACGACGACCCCCTTTTACCACTTTGGCAACACGGTTGATGGCTACTACCTTCTCCTTCAACTCACCCTCATTAACCTTAATTGGTTTTGCTTGTAATTGCGACATATCTTTTCTTAAAATTGTAAGCCACCCTCGCGAGCGCCTTCAGCTAATGATTTAATTCTTCCGTGATACAAATATCCATTACGATCAAATACTACTTTCGTAATACCTGCTGCTTTGGCTTTATCCGCAATCGCTAAACCTACTGACTTAGCTGATTCGATATTGTTACTAACTTTTCCTTTCGTGTAAGATGTTGCTGAAAACAATGTTTTTCCAGCTGCATCATCCACTAATTGTGCATACATCGCTGTATTCGAACGGTAAACCGTTAGGCGAGGACGCTCTGCTGAACCAGCAATCTTCGCACGGATTGCGCGCTTGATGCGAATTCTACGTAAATCTTTTCTTGTTGACATTTGCTTAACTTGTTTGTGTGGATTTCCGGCCCACGCTTAAAATTTATTTCTTACCGCCTGCTTTACCAGCTTTCCGACGTACTTGCTCACCCACAAAACGAACACCTTTACCTTTGTATGGCTCAACTGGACGTAATGACTTGATTTTAGCTGCTACTTGACCGATCAATTGCTTATCAATTCCATTCAAAGTAACCATTGGATTCTTTCCTTTTTCCATCGCCGTAGCAATAGCAATCTCGGCAGGAATCGCCATGAAAATCGCGTGGGAATATCCCAAACTCAATTCTAAAATATTTCCTTGATTAGTAGCTTTATAACCTACCCCGATAATCTCCAAATTCTTTTGGAAACCCTCGCTCACACCCACAACCATGTTATTAATCAATGAACGATACAAACCATGCATCGCCTTGTGACGCTTTTGCTCAGTAGGACGAGCTACTGTCAATACACCATCCTCGATTTTAACGATGATATCTTGATCAATTTGTTGAGATAATGTCCCCTTAGGACCCTTTACCGTTACCAAATTACCAGCACTAATCTCTACAGAAACGCCTGCAGGCAAGGTGATAATCTTATTTCCAATTCTAGACATAATAATTCTATATGCTTAAATTACGGGTTACCCCCTTTCAGCGTGAAACAATAATTAATATACGTAACAAAGTACTTCTCCACCTACGTGTAAAGTACGAGCTTCTTTATCCGTGATTACTCCCTTCGAAGTAGATAAAATGGCGATACCCAAGCCGTTTAATACGCGTGGCAACTCTTCAGCGCCATTGTATTTACGTAAACCTGGCTTCGAAATACGTGTTAAGTTAACGATCGCAGGTTGCTTCGTTACTGCATTGTATTTCAACGCGATTTTGATCGTTCCTTGTACAGAAGAATCATCGAACTTATAGTTTGAAATGTATCCTTTATCAAAAAGTACTTTTGTGATTTCCTTTTTAATGTTGGAAGCAGGAATTTCAACTACCCTATGACGCGCTTTTAACGCATTTCTCAATCGGGTTAAATAATCTGCTATTGGATCTGTCATTGCTTTTAAATTTGCCGCATGCCGTTAAAAAGGCCTGCAAAATTACAAAAATGAATTTAATTAATCAAATTTTATATTTACCAGCTGGATTTAGTTACACCTGGTATTAATCCGTTGGACGCCATCTCACGGAAGGTAACACGGCTAATGCCGAATTTACGCATGTATCCACGAGGACGACCGGTTAATTTACAACGGTTGTGCAAACGTACCGGTGAGGCGTTTTTGGGAAGTTTATCTAATCCCGCATAATCCCCAGCAGCTTTTAAAGCCGCACGCTTAACTGCATATTTTGCAACAGTTGCTTCGCGTTTTCTTTCTCTTGCTTTTACTGACTCTTTAGCCATTTTGTAAAAATTTTAATTTGTTAGGTAGCCGAGGCTAATTTATTTTTTAATGTTTGAAAAAGGCATTCCAATGGCCGCTAATAAAGCGTAAGCTTCTTCGTCTGTCGCTGCAGTGGTCACAAATGTGATATCCATACCCGAAATCTTTGAAACCTTATCGATTGAAATTTCAGGGAAAATGATTTGCTCTTTAACCCCTAAAGTATAATTTCCACGGCCGTCAAATCCTTTTTCAGAAACTCCTTTAAAGTCACGTACACGAGGTAATGAAACCGTAGTTAAACGATCTAAAAATTCATACATCCGATCACCACGAAGTGTTACCTTCACACCGATAGGCATGTTTTCACGCAATTTAAAGTTTGAGATAGCTTTCTTAGAAATCGTAGCCACCGCCTTTTGGCCAGCGATTTGAGTGATTTCTTCGACAGCTACGTCAACTAATTTTTTATCCGACACCGCGGCTCCGACACCTTTATTGATTACAATCTTCGTAATCTTAGGCACTTGCATTACAGATTTGTATTGAAACTTTTCTTTTAAGCTCGATACAACTTCCTTTACAAAACGTTCTTTTAATCTAGGTACTGCCATTGTAGTATATTTTGTGGATTTCCGACCCACGGTTAAGTTCTAAATTATGCGATAAATTTACCTGTCGCTTTCGAGTAGCGTTGTAATTTACCCTTCTCGTTCAATTTACGACCTGTACGTACAGGCTTTCCATTTTCTACCACCATTAGGTTGGAGATATGAATTGAACCTTCACGCTTTTCAATTCCTCCTTGAGGATTGCTCGCTGATGGCTTCACGTGCTTCGTTTGCAAATTAGCACCTTCCACGATTGCACGAGATTTGTCAACTAAAACTTCTTTAATAACTCCAGTCTTGCCTTTAGCATTTCCAGCGATAACTAACACGTTATCTCCTTTCTTAATGTGCAATTTGGTTTGCTTACTTATTTTCTTTTCCATTGTATGATTCTTTCTATTGGTATTCCCAATATGTCATCTTGATTATAAAACTTCCGGTGCTAAAGAAACGATTTTCATAAAACCAGCCTCACGCAACTCACGAGCCACTGGCCCAAAAATACGCGTTCCTCTTGGCTCATCATTTGCGTTTAACAAAACCGCTGCATTATCTTCGAAGCGGATGTATGAACCATCTTTCCGACGAATTTCTTTTTTCGTCCGAACCACTACAGCCCGAGAAACAGTCCCTTTTTTCATACTAGATGAAGAAAGCGCAGATTTCACTGAAACTACAATTTTATCGCCTACGGAAGCATAACGCTTTCCAGTTCCTCCTAATACACGGATCACCAAAACCTCTTTTGCTCCTGAATTATCAGCTACACCCAATCTTGATTCTTGTTGTAACATTATCTTTGATCTTTAAAATTTAAAATTGAATAACAAGAGTGTCGAATTATTTCGCTTTGGCGATAATTTCAACTAATCTCCAACGCTTATTTTTAGAAAGAGGACGGGTTTCCATCACTTTCACTGTATCACCAATACCGCACTCGTTGTTCTCATCATGCGCCATTAACTTACTTGTCTTCTGTACGAATTTTCCGTACAAGGGGTGCTTAACCTTACGGTCAACGGTGAGTGTGATTGATTTATCCATCTTATCACTGACCACCTTCCCAATCCTTACTTTTCTTAGGTTTCTTTCTTCCATGGTTGTTGGACTTGTTAAACAATTGACCATTAGCTATCTGTTGAAATGGTCTATTAAAAATTAATTTTTATACTCTGGATGCCACTGTTAAAGCTGTTTCTAACTTGGCAATTAACTTACGAGTTTCCTTGATTCGCATCGGATTCTCAATCGGTGAAATCGCATGTGCTAATTTCAAACGAGATAATGATTCCTTTTCAGCCAAAATTTGCTTTTGCAATTCAGCAACTCCTAATTTGTTTATTTCTGCGTTCTTCATAACCTTATGCTAATTATTCTTGATAATCTCTGCGAACCACAAACTTAGTACGCATCGGTAATTTTTGAGCGGCTAAGCGCAATGCCTCTTGAGCCAAAGCCAAAGGAACACCTGCCGATTCAAATAAAATAGTACCTGGACGAACATTGGCTACCCAATACTCTGGAGCTCCCTTTCCCTTACCCATACGAACCTCTGCAGGTTTTTTGGTAATTACTTTGTCAGGGAAAATACGAATCCATACTTGGCCTTCACGTTTCATTGCACGTGTCACCGAAATACGAGCTGCTTCGATTTGGCGAGCTGTAATACGGCCCGGCTCCAATGATTTAATTGCGAATGATCCAAAATCAATTTCGTGCCCACGTGTGGCAACACCTCTTACGCGGCCTTTTTGGGACTTACGAAATTTGGTTCTTTTTGGTTGTAACATCTTCTTAAAAGTCTAATATCTAAATCAAATATATTTTAGCGCTTTCCGCCACGGCCACGGTTTGCACCACCAGCACCTGGTTTATTACGATCTCCACCTGCATCAGGTGCACCTTCTGGACGTCTACGACCTCCTCTGCGGTCGTCATCACGGCCACGAGGACCCCGATCACCCGGACGAGAATCAGCCGAAGTCGATTGCAAGCCCATGTTCGCATTTGGCGATAAATCTGGTTTTCCAAAAACCTCACCACGGAAAACCCATACTTTGATACCGATCTTTCCGTAAACAGTTAACGCTTCTGAAATCGCATAATCCACATCCGCACGCAAAGTATGTAATGGAATACGTCCTTCTTTATATCCTTCTGAACGTGCCATTTCAGCACCTCCTAAACGACCTGACAATTTCAACTTAATTCCTTGAGCACCTACACGCATCGCAGAAGCGATGGCTTGTTTCATGGCCCGACGGAATGAAATACGAGCTTGTAATTGTTGAGCAATCGCCTCACCGATCAATTTCGCATCGATTTCTGGACGCTTAATCTCAAAGATGTTGATTTGAACATCCTTACCCGTGATTTTCTTCAACTCTTCTTTTACTTTGTCTACCTCAGCACCTTGCTTTCCGATAACGACCCCAGCACGCGCTGTATTGATAGTTAACGTAATCCGCTTTAAGGTACGCTCAATAATAACTTTAGAGATAGATCCTTTTGGAATACGAGCGGCTACGTACTTTCTGATTTTCTCATCTTCGACAAGCTTATCAGCGAAAGTCTTTCCACCGTACCAATTAGAATCCCAACCTCTTACGATTCCTAATCTTAATCCAACGGGGTTAATTTTTTGTCCCATTTCTTGTTTTATCTAATAGTTAATTATTCTGCTGAACTTGTTTCTAAAGCAGGTGCTACCGAAGAAGCCACTACTAAAGTGATGTGATTTGATCGCTTTAAAATACGATGTCCTCTTCCCTGTGGTGCGGGACGTAAACGCTTGATCGAAGCGCCTCCGTCTACAAAGATCGTCTTGATAAACAAGTCCGCCTCTTCAATTTTAGCATCCACATGCTTATTTTGCCAGTTTGAAACCGCTGAGAGTAATAATTTCTCGATCGCTTTCGCACCTATTTTAGGCTCAAATTTTAAGATACCCAACGCTTTGGATACTTTCTGTCCTCGTACCATATCGGCTACAATACGCATTTTCTGCGGCGAAGTAGGGACATTTCTTAATTTAGCAATTGCTTCCATTTTACAATATCTGATTACAAGACCCGTAGGTCATTATATTTACCTTTTACCTTTGTCTTTTTTCGCCACGTGACCACGGAAGTTACGCGTTGGAGAAAACTCTCCCAATTTGTGCCCCACCATATTCTCAGTGACATATACCGGAATAAATTTATTCCCATTGTGTACTGCAAATGTGTGACCTACGAAATCTGGAGAAATCATTGAACGTCTAGACCAAGTTTTAATCACCGACTTTTTGCCGGAATCATTCATAGCCTGAACCTTGTTATCAAGGCGGTAATCAATGTAAGGACCTTTTTTTAGTGAACGTGCCATCTACTATTTTTTTCTTCTACTGATGATAAGACGATTTGTATGTTTTTTTGGATTACGAGTTTTCTTACCCTTAGCCAATAAACCAGTACGAGAACGTGGGTGACCTCCGGATGAACGACCCTCACCACCACCCATCGGGTGATCCACTGGGTTCATAACCACACCACGAACACGTGGACGACGACCTAACCAGCGGTGACGTCCTGCTTTACCCAAATTAACATTCATGTGGTCTGAGTTAGATACTGTTCCGATCGTTGCAGAACAACGAGCCAGTACCATACGCATCTCACCTGAAGGCAATTTCAATGTCGCATATTTACCATCACGCGCTAATAATTGTGCATACGTTCCAGCCGAACGAGCCATTTCAGCTCCTCTTCCTGGTTGTAACTCAATCGCGTGAACCAATGTACCTAATGGGATATTTGCCAACGGTAACGTGTTTCCAACTTCCGGTGCCACTTTTTCACCTGAAATAACCGTTTGGCCTACTTGAATGCCTGAGGGAGCTAAGATATACGTCTTTACACCATCTGCGTATTCAATTAAAGCAATACGAGAAGTACGATTTGGGTCATACTCAACTGTTAATACAGTAGCAGGTACATCCAATTTCGCACGTGTAAAGTCAATTACACGGTAACGACGCTTGTGTCCTCCACCGATGTAACGCATGGAACGACGTCCATCCGCATTACGACCCCCTGTACGCTTGATAGGCTCCAATAAGGGCTTATAAGGCTTGTCGGTGGTGATCTCCTCAAACGTTGGCGCAATGCGCTGACGTTGTCCTGGAGTTGTTGGTTTTAATTTTCTAATTGCTGCCATTTAAAAGTTCAATTTATCGGGATGAACCCCCTTAATTTATGTTATTAAATTCCTTGGTAGAAGTCAATTACTTCACCTGCTGCTACGGTAACGATCGCTTTCTTGATCGTCGACGTGCGTCCTGAAGTTACTCGAGTACGCGTACTTTTGGATTTTTTCTTTCCAATTTGACGCATGGTTTGTACATCTTGTACATCCACTCCGTACATCTTTTTCACTTCCTTGGCAATTTCAATCTTGTTAGCAGTCAATTCCACTACGAACACATACTTGCCTTTTTCTTGCATGGCTTGCGACTTTTCAGTCAAGGCCGGACGTTTAATAATGCCCATTTTCTATTTCGTTTATACCAGGTAAACCTGGAAATTATTTACTAAAGGATGACTCAATTTTTTCGATCGCTGCAGTCGTAATCAATAATTTACTTGCATTAACCAAATCATATGTGTTCACATCACCTGCCGTAGACACTTTTGTCTTTGGAATGTTACGTCCTGACAAAACCACATTTTTATCCACATCTGGTGTGATCAATAATGTTTTGGTATTGTCTAAAGAAAGTGCTTTCAACATACCTAAAAACGCTTTTGTTTTTGGGCTATCGAATGCTACTGTATCTAAGATGGCGATGTCACCTGATTGAGCTTTCGCTGCTAAAGCCGACTGGCGAGCCAATGACTTCACTTTCTTGTTCAATTTGAAGTAGTAATCGCGAGGACGTGGACCGAAAATACGACCACCACCTTTCATTAAAGGGGACTTCATCGAACCCGCACGAGCTCCACCTGTACCCTTTTGCTTTTTAATCTTACGCGTTGAACGCGAAACTTCTGCACGCTCTTTCGCTTTGTGAGTTCCTTGACGTTGATTCGCTAAATATTGCTTCACGTCTAAGTAAACCACATGCTCGTTTGGAACGATGCCAAAGATCTCATCAGAAAGCGTAATTTTCTTTCCGGTATCTTTTCCTGCTATGTTATATACTGCTAATTCCATGCTTCAGAATGTCTTTTTCTAGTTTTCAATGATTACGTATGAGTTCTTCGCTCCTGGTACCGAACCCGATACAACCACCAAGTTTTTCTCTGGATATACCTTCAAAATCTGTAAGTTTTGAACTTTCACACGATCACCCCCGGTACGGCCCGCCATACGCAAACCTTTAAATACACGTGAAGGGAATGAACAAGCTCCAATTGAACCTGGGTGACGACCCCGATTATGCTGACCGTGTGTTTGACCACCTACCCCTGCAAATCCGTGACGCTTAACTACCCCTTGGAAACCTTTACCTTTTGATGTACCTACGACATCAACATACGTATCTAACTCCAACATTTCCACCGTCAATACATCCCCTAAAGCTAGTGGCTGCTCAAACGTGCGAAATTCTACCAATTTTTTCTTGGGAGTTGTGTTAGCTTTTTTGAAATGCCCCAACAAAGATTTTGTCGTGTGCTTTTCTTTTTTCTCACCGTAGCCAATTTGAACAGCATTATAGCCTTCTTTCTCTACAGTTTTAACCTGTGTAACAACACAAGGTCCGGCCTCAATCAGCGTACATGCAATGGATCTTCCATCTTCCATGTATAGGCTGGTCATTCCGACTTTTTTACCGATAATTCCTGACATAATTAATTTATTTTTATAAAAAATAACGCTTACAAGGCTACCGTGGCTTGTTGTAAGTACTCTATTCAAATTCGTTTTTCAACGAGATCGGAAACAATAAAAAGGCAGAATTGGCTAAAGGCGACAAGATGGAGCCACTGTAGATTACAGCGGATAACACCTTGTGCAGCTTAATACTTAATTAATGGGCTGGGCATTCAACATTCATTAATCAATACCAGTTCTGACACAAAAACAGAGACTTACCTCCATTTTAACCCTTTTCGACCCGCATTTTTATGTTTTAAATAAATTCGAGAAGTTCTGCCAACCTCTTTCTGAATGAAAAACTGCGTTTGTCGAACGGGAGTGCAAAGGTAGGAAAAAAAATAATACAAACAAGAGGGGCTTTGAAAATATTTTTTGAGGATAGATTAAAATTGTACTTTTCTTATAATTAGGCTTCCGATTTTAGCGAAATCTTAGTAGATTTGTTCCTTAGTCGCTGAAAATCAGGCTATTTATTTATTTCCCAAGAAAAAAAATCATTATGTCAAGTTTAACCAATCAAAAAGGGGTGTTGTACGGGGACGCGGTTCAAGAGTTATTTGAGATCGCGAAGAAAAATCAATTTGCTATTCCTGCAGTGAATGTAACTGGAACGGATACGGTCAATGGGGTTTTAGAGGCTGCGAAAGCGGTAAACTCGCCCGTGATTATTCAATTTTCGAATGGTGGTGGAATATTTTATGCTGGAAAGTCGCTTTCTAATGCGAATCAAGAGGCGGCGATAGCAGGTTCTATCTCAGGAGCCTATCATGTGCATCAATTGGCGAAAGCTTACGGCGTACAAGTAATTTTACATACAGACCATTGCGCTAAGAAATTGCTTCCTTGGTTAGATGGTTTATTAGATGCGGGGGAGAAATTTTATGCGGAGACGGGTCAACCCTTGTTTTCTTCACATATGATTGACTTATCGGAAGAGCCTTTGGAGGAGAATTTAGAGATTTGTGCCAAATATTTAGAACGTATGTCGAAGATCGGCATGACTTTGGAAATCGAATTAGGTGTGACAGGTGGTGAGGAAGATGGCGTGGATAATTCGGATGTGGATTCATCCAAGTTGTATACGCAACCGGAGGAAGTGGCTTACGCCTACGAAGTATTGAATGCCATTTCGCCTCGCTTTACAATCGCGGCGGCTTTTGGAAATGTGCATGGGGTCTATAAGCCGGGTAATGTGAAGTTGCAACCCGTTATTTTAAAGAATTCCCAAGATTTTATTCGAGATAAATATAGTTTGACAGCTGAAAAGCCGATCAATTTCGTATTTCACGGAGGTTCAGGTTCCTCTCGAGAAGAAATTCGCGAGGCGATTTCCTATGGTGCGATCAAAATGAATATCGACACCGATTTGCAATGGGCGTTCTGGGAAGGAATTCTAAATTTCTACAAAGCCAATGAGGGCTATTTACAAGGTCAAATCGGAAACCCAACCGGTGACGATTCTCCAAATAAAAAATACTACGATCCGCGCGTTTGGTTACGAAAAGGCGAAGAAACTTTCGTAGCTCGTTTAAAATCGGCTTTCGAAGATTTAAACGCAACAAATGCGAATCAATATTTATAAAAACACCTACTCTCGTGTTTACCCCAAAAAGGCTGCTTTCGCAGCCTTTTTTTTAGCTTTGCCAATCCTAGCCGGTTTGGCAAAGCTAGCGCGGGAAGATTTAATTTAATCTTCATCCCCTGATAAAAAAGAACGAATATCAACTTCCTGATTATTTTTGGAATGAAACACGACAAATTCCTTAAGTCCCCCAAACCATTCTAAAACAAAATCCCGATCAACTAACGATTTCCTCGGAGACAATATAAACTTGTAAGAACTCCAGTCCCACAATTTGAAATCATGAATCAACTGATTTTTCTCTGGATTGACGTGGATATATTGAACCAAATAGGACAGATATTTATTATCACCTACATGAACACGCTTAAACGGCCCGTCAAATAATGACCCCGTCCGCCCGTGATTTCGATTAAATGCCAAAGCATACGTTCTGAATAACCTTTTCATCCGATCAGCCACTAATGTGTGTGGTGAATCTCCTAACAATTGATAGTCTTCAAAATGTCGAATTCGTACCAAAAAATGAAAGTGATTTGCATTAAGACTATAGGAAAGAACGTCTACATAGCCATCTAAGTAACGCCTCCAAAGAACCATGAAATAAAAATAATTAGCTCTAGATTTAAAAATCAATTTTCGATCAATACCCCGATTATAAATGTGATAAAAATTTCCAGACTGAAAACGAGTTAAATAATGAGATAAATGAGACATGGTGGCTAGTTTTTACATAAAACTAAGGCCAAAACAACCAGACTTATATACTTGAAAAACAATTATCAAGAACTTGATAATTTAACAACCTATATAACACATTTAATTCCCCGAGCTTACCTTTGCCAAACCGGGAAGGATTGGCAAAGGTAAAAAAAATCACTTTCGAAAGATGAAATCCTTTGTTAACTCGTTGAGTACCCGGATTTTTTCTTGAAAATCGCCTTTGAGAGTTTTGCGAGCTTCCTCCATCCCCTCCAAACCTGCTTGAATCTCATCTGGAATCACATCCTCTAAAAAGGCACGAATCCGTTTCGCTAAGGTCGGCGATTTGCCATTCGTGGAAATCGCAATTTTTAAATCCCCCTTTTGGACAATCGAACCCAAATAAAAATCACATAAATCCGGCGTATCCGCCACATTGCACAAAAGATGCTTCTCAGAGGCCCGTAACTTTATCTGAACATGCAAATCACGATCATCCGTCGCACATATTACCACATCCCGATCCTCCAAGTCCCCAAACTCAAACTTACGCTCCAACCGCTCCACCAACGGGAAATCAGCCAAATATTCCAACAATTCCTCCCGATAAAACGGCGCCACCATGGTCACCCGCGCCTCTGGGGAATTGCGCAGCAAAGCCGAAACCTTTTCCAACGCCACATTTCCTCCCCCCACCACCAAGGTATTCAAACGATCCAACCGTAAAAAAACAGGAAACAAGGTATTCGACATAGGAGAACTATTTTTTGCCGGCCAACTGACCACAGGCCGCATCTATATCCTTACCGCGCGACCGCCGCACATTCACCACCATCCGCTTAGACTCCAAAAACCCAGAAAACGCCGCAATCGCATCCGCCTCCGCATTCACAAAATCAGCCTGAGAAATCGGATTGTATTCTATAATATTAATCTTACAAGGCACCTGTTTGGCAAATTCCCACAACTCCCGCGCATCCTCTAAGCCATCATTGAACTTATTAAAAATGATATATTCCAACGTGATCTCATTCTCCGTCTTCTCATAAAAATATTGCAAAGCACCCGTCAACGCCTCTAACGTATTCGTCTCATTAATCGGCATAATCCGATTTCGCTTCTCATCATTCGCCGCATGCAATGACAAAGCCAAATTAAACTTCACCTGATCATCCCCCAACTTCCGAATCATCTTAGCAATCCCCGCCGTCGAAACCGTAATCCGCCGAGACGCCATCCCCAAACCCTCCGGCGACGTAATCATTTCAATAGATTGCAAGACATTCGCATAATTCAACAAAGGCTCCCCCATCCCCATATACACAATATTAGTCAACGGAATCCCATATTTCTCCTGCGCCTGGTTCCGAATCAACACCACCTGATCATAAATCTCAAAAGCCTCTAAATTCCGCTTCCGATCCATATATCCCGTCGCACAAAAACTACAGGTCAACGAACATCCCACCTGCGACGATACACAAGCCGTCATCCGCTCCCGAGTCGGAATCAAAACCCCCTCAATCAAATGCTCATCATGCAACCTAAAACTGGATTTGAGCGTCCGATCCGTACTCACCTGCATCTCCGCCACCTCCACACAACGCAAAGAAAACTCCACATTTAACCACTCCCTCGTCGTTTTTGGGATATTCGCCATCGAATCAAAATTCCGAACCGACTTCTTCCATATCCACTCATACACCTGCTTCGCCCGAAACGCAGGCTCCCCATGAAGCAACATCTCTTGCTTCAATTGCTCCAAACTCAAATCCCGAATCGCCTTTTGTTCCAAAATCATCTATTTTTTCAACAATTCCCCCACCTTCGCCGAAATCGCCTTCCCATCCGCTAAACCCGCCAAGGCCTTCGTCGCCACCCCCATCACCTTACCCATGTCCGCCGGCGAACTTGCACCCACCTGAACAATAATCTCCGCAATCCGCGTAGTCAACTCCGCATCAGTCAAAGCTTTTGGCAAAAATTCCTCAATAATCGTCAATTCCACCTGCTCCTTCTCCGCCAAATCCGTCCGATTTTGGGCCACATAAACCTCCAACGAATCCTTCCGCTGCTTAGCCGCCTTCATCAATATCTTCATCTCCGCATCCGCCGACAAAGCCCCCGCACTCGAACCCGAAGTCTCCTCCAATAAAATCATCGATTTAATCGCACGCAACGCACGCAAACGATCCGCATCCTTCGCACGCATCGCGTCCTTAATGCCATTTTCAATTGTCTCCTTTAAAGCCATATTATTATTCTAAAAATGTTTTTACCCCTTCCAAAAACGTCCGGTTATTACTCAATCGAGGAACTTTGTGCTGACCGCCCAACTTCCCCCTGCTACGCATCCATGCATAAAATGTACCCCTAGGCGCCACATGAACCCGCGGCATTCCCAGCACCATATCATACGATCGCTTCGCGTCATAATCCGAATTTAACTCCCGTAAAGTCTCATCCAAAATCCGCACAAAGGTACTAAAATCTTCCGGCGCTTTCGAAAATTCAATCACCCATTCATGACACCCTCGTTTCCCACCCTCCATATACATCGGCGCCGCCGTATAATCCACAATCTCCGCACCCGTCGCCCCACTCGCCCGTGCCACCGCCTGCTCCGCATTCTCAATTATCAATTCCTCCCCAAACGCATTAATAAAATGCTTCGTCCGACCCGTAATCTTTATCCGATATGGCATCAACGACGTGAATTTCACCGTATCCCCAATCTTATACCGCCACAACCCCGCATTCGTCGAAATCACCATCGCATAATTAACCCCCATCCGAACATTGCCCAACGAAACAATCGAATCCGACTCCTCCCCCGTCTCCATCACCGGAATAAATTCATAATAAATGCCATAATCCAACATCAACAACATCTCATCCGGCAAACTCATATCATCTTGTATCCCAAAAAATCCCTCCGACGCATTATAAATCTCCAAAAATCCTACCCCACCCCCAGGAAAAATCTGCTTCTTAAACAAATCCCGATAAGGCCCAAAAGCCACCGCCCCATGCACCAAAAACTCAAAATTAGGCCATACCTCCAAAATAGACGTCTTACCCGTCAACTCCAATATCTTTTCAATCAACACCAAGGTCCAAGTCGGAACCCCCAATATACTCGTCACATTCTCCTTCGAGGTCACCTCCGCCATCCGCAATATCTTCTGATCCCAATCATCCATTAACGCCACATCCAACGAAGGCGTACGAATCATCTGCGCCCATATAGGCAAATTTTTCATCACCACCGCCGACACATCCCCCATCAATAAATTCGAATTCATCGGATTATCCGACAAACTACCCCCAATCGACAAACCCTTCCCCTCAAAAATCTTTGTCTCCGGTTTATTATGCACCAACAACGTAATCATATCCTTCCCCCCCATAATGTGACAGTCATCCAAGGACTCCTGGGACACCGGAATAAATTTACTCCGCGCATTCGTCGTCCCCGACGATTTTGAAAACCAGGAAATCTGACTCGACCACAATACCTGTTGCTCACCATGCATCATCCGATCAATATACGGAAATAACTCCTCGTACGTCGAAATAGGCACATTCCGATGATACTGTTCCACATTTCGAATCTCCTCATACCCATATTTTCTCCCCCATTCAGTCAAGCGACCTTCGGCCAACAAAGCCTCAAATCCTTGCTCCTGTAAAGCCAACGGATCCGTATAATGAGCCTCTATCCGCGGCATTCGCCGCTTCATTAACCACAATAAAGTCTCATTAAATAAGGACATATCAAGGAATTTTGGGCGCACGATTTGGATAATCCGTTATCACCCCATCCACCCCCATATCAATTAAAGCCTGCATTTGCTTCGTCTCATTCGCCGTCCACGGAATCACCTTCATCCCCAATTCATGCGCCTGATCCACCACCGACTTCGTAACATCCGAAAAATTTGAACTATAAATCGCCGGCACAAAACCCAAATCCCTCACCACCGCCTCCGGATTTTTTCGCGTAACCAATGCAGACAAAGCCACCTTAGGAAATTCCCCACGTCCCATCGCCGCATGCCAAAATTTCAAAACTGAAAAATCAAAACTTTGTAACATCACATAGGCTGGCTTTACCTGCAGCTGAATTTGCGCCCACACCATTTTAGAAAACTCATCCACCGCCGGTTGACTTAGCCCATAGCCCTTCGGGTCCGACTTAATCTCAATATTGTAATACACCGCCTCCCCCGTTTTTTTTCGAAAAGCTTCGCCGAGCGCAAGGACTTCGGCCAACAAAGGCTTATGCGCCGCCATTTTGACCTGCTCCAAAAACAAGCTATTTCCCCTCATACCCACATCGAATTTCTTGATTTCAGAATAAGGCATTTGATATAAATTGTAAGACGCCTCCTCTGATTTTAAAAGCGGATTCCCGTCCGGCTTCGTTGTGTAAAGGGCATTCATGACCGGCTCATGAGACACCACTACCTGACCATCCGACGAAATACAAACATCCATCTCCAACACCCGAACACCAATTTTTAAGGCATGCGCAAAAGCAGGCAAAGAGTTTTCGGGAAATAAGCCACGACAACCGCGATGTCCTTGAATCATAGGTACTTGTGCCATCAGGAAATGTTGAAAAAAGAATACTAAAAATACGAGTTTTAATTTCATCGATGGGAGGTTTCGTTGGCTTTTTTCCGCTGCTCCATAATCTCGTTCACCCGTTCATACAATTTAATAAAATCCTTCGGCTCTCGCACATAGGCATGAAAACTATGGATTAAGGTCACCGAATCGATTTGATGTTTCTTTAAGGTTGACTTTTCCAACGCATTAAAAAGCAACATATTCGAATCCACACTCACAATTTCCATCCCAGATATTTTAGCTTCATCTAAGTGAATATCCACCAATATTTGAGCCAATTTTTCCTGATCTAAACGCTCTTCATCACCCAATTTAGTGCAAGAAGCCAACAAAAAAAGAAGCGCGCACGCAAGATATTTCATAGTTCAAAGGTAAACACAAATTAGAAAGCTTTTGTCGCTTTTCATTCGGATTGCTCAAAAAATACCTAATTTAGCAAGATATCATGGATATTCGGTCATTTCTTTCTCACATTGTGCAACTGGAAATTCGCATCAGAAAAGCGATAAATACCCAAATGCACGGAAATTTTTCCTCCGTATTTAAAGGTTCGGGGTTAGAGTTTAGTGACCTGCGTCAATACCATTATGGAGATGATGTTCGGCACATCGATTGGAATACCACCGCCAAAGGGCACGGGACTTTTGTCAAACTTTTTAAAGAAGAAAAGGAACAAACGGTGTTTTTTGTGATGGACGTGAGTGGATCCCAACAAATCGGTCGGCAAAATCACAGTAAATTACAAACCCTCAAAGAGGTCGCTGGAGTTTTAGCCTTTTCCGCCATCCAAGAAGCTGGGCATATTGGTTTTTGTTGCTATTCCGATAAAAACGAAAAATACATGGCTCCAGGCGCTGGCAAAAAACACGGCTACCGCGTCATTACCGAGTTATTCAAAATGCAGCCTGAAAATTCGGGAACCAATTTACGCGCCGCCCTCCTCTTTGCCATGCAATGCTTAAAGCGAAAAAGCCTAGTTTTTGTCCTTTCTGATTTTATCGACGAAGGCTACGAAGATTTACTCAAAGCCATCGCAAAAAAACATGATTTAGTTGTCGTTCATGTGCAAGATGCCCTCGAATCTAAATTACCCGCCATGGGAATCGTACCCATTTATGACCCGGAAAATAGAAAAACAACTTGGGTAAACACCTCGGCAAAATCCTTCCGAAACTTCGTAGAAAAAGAAATTATAGATAAAAAAGCAGCCCTCATTACCCTGTGTAAACAATGGCAAGCGAGTCACATTTACATCCAAGCCGGCGAAGATTTTGTACCCGCCTTGGTCAAATTATTCCGCGTAAGATCCTAACATGCAAGAAAGACCCCTCCATATCAAAGGTCAATTCCTAGAGGATTCTGCCAAAATTGGGCAGCCCATCCACTATTCCTTGCAAGTCATTCATCCCAAAGACCAAGAACTTTTTTTCCCGAGCATCCAACGGCAATATGGTGTTTTTGAACCCGTTAAAAAAGAATATTTTAAAACCAAAAGTACCGCGGAAGGCAACCTCGATTCAGCCGTATATACCTTTCGATTTTTTGATATCGCTGATTACCAAAGCCTTAGCCTACCGATTTATATCATTCAAGGCAGCGATTGTACACAAGTCTTCCCAAAACCCGATACCATTTTCCTGAAACGATTAGTTCCCCACCCGGAACAGGTCAATATGGAAAAGGTTTTTAAGGAAATGGAGATTCCCAAATTACAACCCAAAACAGACCTGAAAAACGTATTCATATACGGCGTTTCCCTGTTTTTAATGAGCGGATTAATTTATTGGCTTTTCGGAAAACAACTCATCCGCTGGTACCAATTATATCGCTTATGGCGAAAAAACCTCGAATTTAGACGGGCCTATCAACGCCACTCTCGTTCCATTTCAAGCCAAGCCAAAGGACTTCAAAATTTAGAAAAAGCCATTTCCGTTTGGAAAAACTATCTAGAAAATCTCATCCATGTGCCCTTTTCTACTTATACCACCAAAGAAATGGTCGATAATTTACGCGACAAACGCCTCGTAAAAGCACTTCAGGCCATAGATTCAGCCATTTATGGTGGAAACTTCTCTGAAAAAACAATGGATTCCGTTAAATTCCTCACCGAAATCGCCCATGGTGTCTACCAAAAAGAGCGCGAAAAAATTCGGACAGAAAACCAAAAAAGATGAAATTCAATCCATTTAGCCTTTGGTTGCAACTCAAATCCATCTTTTCCTACGAGTGGGATTATCCCATATTCCTATACTTTTTGCCATTGCCCCTGGTGATTTTTGCCTTTAAACGGATTCTAAATCGGAAAAATCAGGCGCGAATCGTGATGTCTTTTTCGAAACCTTTGATCCAGCAAAAATTCATCCGTTTCCTAAGCTTCATTCCGGAAACGCTTCAAGGGCTCTGCTTGTTTTTTGTTATTCTGACCCTTGCGAGTCCCTATAAAAAAATAGTCCATTCCGAAATTAAAAAAGAAGGGGTGGACATGACGCTCGCCATCGACATATCAGCTTCGATGCGGACTAAGGATGTATTTCCTTCCCGATTAACCGTGGCGAAAAAACTAGCCATTCGCTTCGTCAAACAGCGAAAAAACGACCGTATTTCTCTAATTGCCTTTGCCGGAGCACCGTATTTAGCCAGCCCATTGACGCCAGATTCGAGTTATTTGATTCAGGCACTGCAGCGATTTGAAAGTGAATTAATTCCTGAAGAAGGCACCGCCCTAGGAGATGCGTTAGGAATGTCAATTAACCAAATTCGCGACGAAAAAAATCCTAAGAAAATTGCCATTCTCCTCAGTGACGGAAACAATACCGCCGGGAATTTAGATCCTATCACCTCGGCGGAATTAGCGAAATCATTTGGAATTAAGGTGTATACGATTGCGGTTGGTAGCCTCCAACCAAGCCTCGATCCCGTCGACGAAAGTACCCTGCGCAGCATGGCAGAAACCTCCAATGGGAAATTTTTCCGGGCCACCAACGAACAGACCCTCGCCCAAATTTTCAAAGAAATCGACCAGCTCGAAAAAACAAGAACCCTGAACATCCGATGGGAAGAACACGAAGACCTCAAAGGGATCTTTCTACGAATTGCCTTCCTTTTCTTTTGCCTTTCCATGCTCCTTAAAATTAGTCCCATCACGAATATTCTCGAAGATTAACATGGTCCTTTTCCCTCCTGCAAAAATTAACATCGGTCTATTCATTACGGAAAAACGCCCCGACGGCTTCCATGCCCTCGAAACCTGCTTTGTTCAAATTCCCTGGAACGATATCCTCGAAATTACCCCAGCGCCCAAATTTTTATTTAGCTCCTCCGGCCTTCCTATCTCCGGATCTGTCGCCACTAATTTGTGCGTGAGAGCTTATGAACTTTTAAAAAAGGATTTTTCATTAGCTCCCGTACACATTCACCTCCATAAAATCATTCCCATGGGGGCGGGATTAGGTGGAGGATCCTCAGATGCCGCCTACACCTTAATGGGGCTGCGAGATGTATTTGAACTGCCGCTTAGCAACGAAGATTTGGTGCCCTATGCCCAACAATTAGGTAGTGATTGTGCATTTTTTCTGTTTAATCAAGCCCAATTTGGCCAAGGAAAAGGCGATGAACTCAGCCCCATTTCCCTTTCACTGAAAGGCTATTTTGTGTTATTGGCCTATCCGAATTTTGGTATTTCGACCCAACAAGCCTATGCCCAAGTAAAACCAAAACCCGCTCCCGTCTTTCTTCCCGATGCGATTTCCCTACCCATGGATTCATGGAAAACACAAATCAACAATGATTTTGAGGAAAGCCTTTTCCCTAGCTATCCACTCCTCGAGCAAATGAAAAAAGAAATGTACAGCTTAGGGGCCGAATATGCAGCAATGAGTGGTTCGGGTTCGACGATGTTTGGAATATTTAAACAGAAAATCGACCCGCCTGAAGGATGGGCCGACTTCCCGACATGGTCCGGATTTATCTCCTAATCCTTCGCAAAAATAGCCTCCAATGCCGAGGCGCCACTCATCACTAATTTACCCGCAGGAACAGGCTTTAAGGGTTTAATACCTGCAAAATCAGGGTTGGAACTTATGATTTCAACCGGAATTTGAGCCATCGCGCCCGAAGCCGTCTCCACATAAATGAATCCGCCCTTCCCTACACGTGCTAAGCCAGCTTGTGGAACCGTTGGCATTTTTTGATTACCTACTAAAATATGTGCACTCACA
>CANHCG010000004.1 GCA_947459055.1 Cytophagaceae bacterium
AGCCTCTCCCCCAACGATTTCGATGAAAATCGCGGCTGATTTTTCGGTAATAAAAGTAAGGTCATTTGTATTTCCGTGTTCAATTAATCGCATATTGGGCAGTAAAGGCCGAAAACTATTCTTGAAGTTTTCATCGCCAGCGAGTGAAAGAGCTCCTTGGCTTGCTCCATGGTAGGCGTTTTTGCAAGAAATAAATTCAGTTCTACCGGTAAATCGCTTCGCTAATTTCATGGCACCTTCTACGGCTTCTGTGCCGGAATTGGTGAAATAGACTTGATTTAGGCTTGCTGATTTGGTTGATCGAATGAGTGCTTCGGCTAGTTTTACCTGTGGGCTTTGAATGTATTCCCCATAGACCATGAGGTGCATGTATTGATCAACTTGATTTTTGATGGCTTCGACAACTTTTGGATTTCGATGGCCGACATTTGAAACCGCAATACCAGAAATTAAATCCATATACGATTTTCCATGGACATCATACATATAAGAACCTTCGGCTTTGACGATTTCGAGGCCTAGTGGTGCATCTGATGTTTGTGCAAGGTATTTTTGAAATAATTGGCGTTCAGTCATTCCCATATGTGGCTGTAAAAATACAAAACCGTTCATCAAATTATCAGTTTAATTATTTTTTTCCTGTTTAAATTTGCGCATGCGAATTTTACTACTGAGTTTATTTTTGTGTTTAGGATTTTTCGTTCAGGGCCAGGTATTAACTGGTACCATTCGAAATGTCGCGGGAGAACCTTTGCCTTTTGGAACGATTTGGGTTTCCAATTTAAATAAGGGTTCGATTGCCAATGAGGATGGTAAATTTGCCATCAATCTTCCGGTGGGTTCGCATCAAATTGTTTTTCGTTTTTTGGGTCATAGTCCGTTGACAAAAAATGTGGAGATTTTGGCAACAACTAAAACGTTGGAGTGGCAAATAACCTTAGTTGAGCAGGCTGTTTCGTTAAATGAGGTAAATGTGGGTGCGCTTAAAGAGGATCCGGCGATAGGAATTATGCGTCGTATGATTTCGATGGCGCCATTTCATATAAAGGAATTAGATTCATATTCAGCTAAGGCTTATGTCAAGGGAGTTGGAAAGATTACGTCTATTTCTAAGTTGATGAACATGATGGTTGGGAAGAAATTAGAAAAAGAAGCGGGGATTAAAGTGGGTTCAACCTATGTTTTGGAAGGTGTCAATCAGGTAAATTATAAAAAGCCCAATGCCATTCAAGAAAAGGTGATTTCGAATCGGAATAATTTACCATCAGCTTTAAGATCTACGGAAACACCTAATTTGAGAGTAACCCAAACCAATTTTTATCAGCCTAAGATTTTCGGTAATTTAATTTCGCCTTTATCTCCTAATGCCTTTCAGTATTATCGTTTTCAATATTTGGGGAGTTTTACGCAAAATGGGCAAACGATCAGTAAGATACAGGTTTCGCCAAAATCTTCGTTTCAAGATCTTTTTGATGGGACGTTGTCTGTGGTGGAAGATACCTGGAGTATCTATTCCTTTAGTTTAAATTTTAAAAATGCGAATAATAAGGTGACGATGCAACAGCAAAACGCGCCATTTCAAGGGGTTTGGATGCCGATTAATTATGATTTAAATATGGTTTTGGATGTGATGGGTTTTGGGGCAGTATTTCGCTACATAACGCAAATAAGGGAATATAAAATTCAGGTGAATAAAGCATTTTTAGTGAAACCTCAGATTATTGAGGAGCGATTAGATAAAAAGTTGGCCAAAGAAATCGACCGGGAAAAGATTAAAAATCCGAAGCTTGATTTAGGAGGTACATTAACTCGAAAGAAATTAAGAAAAATATTGAAGGAGGTTGATAAGGAAGAGGTAAAAGAATTGAAAGCGGAATTTTCATCGGATTATCAGTTTGAGGTGGATACGTTGGCAAGCCAGCGATCGAATGAATTTTGGGAAGAGGAAAGGCAAGTTCCTTTAACAGAGGCTGAGGTGAAAGGCTATAAGGAGGCTGATAGTTTGTATGTGATCGAAAAGGGTAAGATTAAAAAGGATTCCTTAAAAAATAGTAATCGTTTCTCGATCATACATCTATTGACACCCAAAACCTATTCTTATGAGAAGAATCGCTTAGGTAATCGTTTTGTATTGGGTGCTTTTGGGGGTGGTTTTTCTGCGGTGGACGGGTATTTTTTGAATCGAGATTGGGAATACAGGCATACTTATGGGCAAAATAATTATTGGAATGTGGGAGGACTTATTCGCTATGCGTTTGCACGAAATCGATGGAATGGTGAATTGTTTTCTGAAAGGAATTTTGATGAAAATCGGCAAAAGCTTCGTTTTTCGGTGGGCTCTAATTTGTATCAGATCAATTCAACGGAGCCAGTTTCCCCGGTGATTAATCAGGTTTATGCGCTGTTTTTTTCGGAGAATTACCTGAAATATTATCAAAAGGATTTCGTTTCGATGACCTATGAAAATCAGATTCAGGCTAAATGGCGCTTATCGGGTACATTGGAATATCGAAACCGGAGTTCTTTGGAGAACCATGTGAAGCATGGTTTGTTTTACAAAGACAGAGAATTCACATCAAACAACCCGGTTAATTTAGAAATGGCCGATACGCGTTTTGTGAATCAAGATCAATGGCTTTTTCGGTTTGGTGTTTTGTGGTTGCCGAGTGCGACTTGGCGTCGATTTAATCAAAGTCGGCGTATTTCTAACAACGAGGGACCACGAATTCAATTCCAAAGTTATTTTGCTATGGGTACCTCGTCTTATTCGAAGTTAAGTTTACAGGTAAATCATACGATTCCTTTGCAGCGATTGGGGCGTTTGCAGGTACAGTTACATGGGGTACATTATATGTTGAGACCGACTCAATTTATCGATTATACCTTTTTTAAGGGAAATGAAATGGATGTGTTGGGATCAGATGAATTTGCCTTTCGTTTATTACCCAATTATCTTTTTGCAACGTCAAACGATCATTATCGAATGCATGTTAAATGGGAGCCACGGAAATTGGTGTTAACACAGAGTAATATATTGAGTCTTTATGGTTTGAAAGAGAATATTCAATATAGTTATCTTCAGATTCCCAATGGAGTTAAAAAAACTGCTTACCAGGAAATATCTTATGGTCTTACGGGCATAGGTAAATTGCTAGGTTTGGATATTGTCTATCCGATGGGTGATTGGGTGCCTGAGCGTTGGAAAGTTCTTGTTAGAATCCCGTTTTAAATTGTTTTTTTTGCTGATTTTCCTTATTTTCGTGCTACAATTTTTTGGAATAATCTAAATACAAATTTATGAATTCAATTATTTACTTAGTTCCTGCTTTTGGTTTGGTGGGATTGCTTTACACAGCATGGAAATTTAGTTGGGTATCTAAGCAGGATGCCGGAAATGAAAAAATGCAAGAATTAGCTGGTTACATTGCGGATGGTGCGATTGCCTTTTTAAAAGCAGAATGGAAGATTTTAACTTATTTTGCGATTCCGACGGCTATTTTATTGGCTTGGTTGGGTATGCAAGAGGGAACACCTGAAAATCCCATTCACTCCTCTCCTCTTATCGCGGTAGCGTTTTTGATTGGTGCTGTATTTTCGGCAACGGCAGGTTATATTGGTATGATTGTCGCAACCAAAGCGAATGTGCGTACTGCTGAAGCGGCTCGTACTTCTTTAGCAAAGGCTTTGAATGTGTCCTTTACGGGTGGTTCTGTGATGGGTATGGGCGTAGCTGGACTTGCTATTTTAGGTTTAGGAGGTTTATTTATTGCCTTTTATCAAATTTTTGCACAAGGACTAGCCTTGACTTCTGTTGAAATGAAAACAGCGATTGAAGTTTTAGCTGGTTTTTCATTAGGAGCTGAGTCAATTGCCTTATTTGCCCGTGTGGGTGGTGGTATTTATACCAAAGCAGCTGATGTGGGAGCCGATTTAGTTGGAAAAGTAGAAGCTGGAATCCCTGAGGATGATGTGCGTAATCCTGCCACGATTGCAGATAACGTAGGAGATAATGTGGGTGATGTAGCCGGTATGGGAGCTGATTTATTTGGTTCTTATGTGGCTACGATTTTGGCTACGATGGTATTGGGTCAGGAAATTGAAGTAACGGATAATTATGGTGGATTCTCACCGGTTTTGTTACCGATGTTAATTGCAGGTGTAGGTTTGTTAGCTTCATTGGTATCGACATTTTTTGTTCGTATCAAGAGCGAAACATCTTCCGTTCAAAATGCGTTGAATATTGGTAATTATGCCTCTATCGCTATCACGTTTGTTACCTCTTACTTTTTAGTTAAGAATATTTTGCCAGAATCATTGACGTTGCGTGGAACAACATTTTCATCCATGGATGTTTTTATGGCGATTATTGTTGGTTTAGTGGTAGGTGCCTTGATGTCGATTATCACTGAATATTACACGGCGATGGGTAAGCGTCCGGTGGATTCAATCGTTCAAAAATCGGGTACGGGTCATGCGACAAATATTATTGGAGGATTGGCGGTAGGTATGGAATCAACGGTATTACCTATTTTGGTGTTAGCGGCTGGTATCATATTCTCTTATCATTTTGCTGGTATTTATGGTGTATCTATCGCTGCTGCTGGTATGATGGCTACGACTGCCATGCAATTGGCTATTGATGCCTTTGGTCCTATTGCTGATAATGCGGGTGGTATTGCAGAGATGTCTCAATTACCTTCTGAGGTTCGTGAGCGTACGGACAATTTGGATGCGGTTGGAAATACAACAGCTGCAACTGGTAAAGGATTTGCAATTGCTTCAGCGGCTTTAACCTCTTTAGCTTTGTTTGCGGCTTTTGTAGGTATTTCAGGGATTACGCAAATTGACATTTACAAAGCGGATGTTTTGGCTGGTTTATTTGTGGGAGGTATGATTCCATTTATATTCTCAGCTTTATGTATTTCTGCCGTAGGAAAAGCAGCGATGGAAATGGTAAACGAAGTTCGTCGTCAATTCCGTGAGATTCCAGGCATTATGGAATACAAAGCAAAGCCAGAATATGAGAAATGTGTAGCAATCTCTACTGAGGCATCGATTCGTCAAATGATTCTACCAGGTGCAATTGCTTTAACGGTGCCTGTATTAGTTGGTTTCACATTTGGTCCTGAGGTTTTAGGAGGATTATTAGCTGGTGTTACGGTATCTGGCGTGTTGATGGGTATTTTCCAATCAAATGCTGGGGGTGCTTGGGATAACGCAAAGAAATCCTTTGAGAAAGGGGTGTTAATTGACGGTGTAACTTACAAGAAAGGTTCTGAGCCTCATAAAGCGGCTGTTACAGGTGATACGGTTGGAGATCCATTCAAAGATACTTCAGGTCCTTCGATGAACATCTTAATTAAATTAATGTCAATCGTTTCTTTGGTGATTGCGCCTTACATTCACGTAGGCGATTCAAATCATGTATCGAAGATTGAAAAAGCACCTATTGTAAAGATTGTTGCGAAAAAATAAGTTAGCCCCAAAGGGTATTTTAAAAAGCGCTCCTAACGGGGCGCTTTTTTTATGCCTTTTTTACATGGCTTTGTATTCATAATTCATGATTGGGTTTTATTGGCAACTCGTTTTTGTAACTTTTTTTCCTCTTGCTTGAGAATGACATTTATTTGATGAAAATAAATTAGTTGAATTTTAATGAATCGATTATTTAAATTAAATCATTTAAATCCTGCTGCATAAAAAAGCCCTTCCAAGTTGGAAGGGCTTTTTATATCTCTATCAATATGAAGCGTTTATTAGGTAGTTAATTTTCCTCTTAATGCTCTTGGGATATCGATTGTTGCAACTGGGTTAGACATAGGATTCAAGATCTCACATCCTTCCACGCTCAATTTATTTACTTTAACGGTTTGACCTAAGTCTAAGCCAGAAATGTCAACGGTAACGAAATCAGGAATGTTTTCAGATAAACCTTTCAACATTACTTTACGTAATTTTTGAACCATTTTACCCCCTTTAATTACTCCTGGAGAATTACCAATCACTTTGATAGGTACCGCAATCTTAATTGGGCTACCTGGAACAATTTCTAAAAAGTCAACATGCAAAATCATCTCGTTTACCGGATGAAATTGTGCATCTTGCAAAATAGCACGGTATTTATCACCTTCTACGTTTAATTCCACTTCATACACATCTGGTGAATAAAGTAATTCACGGAAAAGGATCATCGGAACAGCAAAATGTACTTGCTCTTTTCCACCGTACAATACACAAGGAGCCAAAGCTTCAGCACGTAAATCTTTAGCGCCTTTGCTACCGAGATTCGCTCTTTTAAACCCTACAATCTCTAATTTTTTCATTTTGTTTTTTGTTAATGTCTTTGGTCTTTCGCACAAGGGCTATCCCCCAAAAACGGTTGAAATTAATATTTAATAAATAATGAACTGATAGATTCGTGATCCCGAATTCTTCCAATTGCCTTCGCAAAAAGCTCTGCCACTGAAAGTACCTTGATTTTGTCACAGACCTGTTTTTGAGGAATTGTGTCTGTAACCAATAACTCAGCTAATACCGAATTAGAGATGTTTTCATACGCCTTTCCGGATAAGACTGGGTGTGTAACAACCGCCCGTACCGAATTAGCCCCTTTGTCCATGATTAATTGAGCCGCTTTGCATAAAGTGCCCCCCGTATCAATTAAATCATCTACTAAGACTACATCTGCACCCTTCACATCCCCAATTAACTGCATGGAAGCAATTTCATTGGCACGTTTCCGGTGCTTATCGCAAATAACCATTTCTGCATTAAAGAATTTGGCCATATTACGTGTACGAACTACGCCTCCTACATCAGGTGACGCAAAAACAATATTTTCTAAATTTAATGACTTTAAGTACGGTACAAATATTGCGTTTCCTTCCAAGTGATCTACTGGGAAATCCATGAAACCTTGAATTTGACCCGCATGTAAGTCTATTGTCATTAAACGGTCAGCACCTGCAGCCGTTAATAAATTTCCAATCAATTTCGCACCAATTCCTACCCGAGGACGATCTTTACGATCTTGTCGAGAATAGCCAAAATAAGGAATAACAGCAGTTACGTAATGGGCTGATGCACGTCTAGCGGCATCAATCATCAATAATAGCTCCATTAAATTATCCGACGAAGGAAAAGTAGACTGAATAATAAATACATCACAGCCACGAACGGACTCATCAAAACTTGGCGACATTTCTCCATCCGAAAATTTCAAAAGTGTTGCCGCACCCAAATCTTTCCCAAAATACTTAGCAATGTCTTTTGCTAAATAATTAGATGCCGATCCAGAAAAAATTTTAACTGCATTAATAGCTGCCATATGGAGTTTTTTGTGCTTATAACTCAGAATTAAGGCGCAAAAATAGGAATTTTACGCCTTAATCACAAGCTTATTTTACAGATGCGCGTATAATATTCAATGCGCCACCAGCTTTAAACCATTCAATTTGTTGATCATTGTAGGTATGATTAACAGCAAAAGAATCCTTTGAGCCATCTGAATGTACTAATTCGATCGTTAGTGATTTCTCAGGAGCAAATTCATTTAAACCGATGATATTGATGGTGTCATCTTCTTGAATCTTATCGTAATCGGCATCATTTGCAAAAGTTAATGCTAACATTCCCTGTTTCTTCAAATTAGTCTCATGAATACGAGCAAATGATTTAACCAACACAGCACGAACGCCTAAATGACGTGGTTCCATCGCCGCATGTTCACGAGATGAACCTTCACCATAATTCGTATCACCTACGACAATGGTTCCGATGCCTGCCGCTTTATAAGCCCGCTGGGTCGCCGGAACAGGACCATACTCACCTGTTAATTGATTTTTTACGTTATCTGTTTTCTCATTGTAGAAGTTCACAGCACCAATCAACATGTTATTGGAAATATTATCCAAGTGTCCACGGTATTTCAACCAAGGTCCTGCCATCGAGATATGATCCGTTGTACATTTCCCTTTTGCCTTAATTAATAATTTTAAGCCCTTGATATCTGAACCTTCCCATGCACTAAATGGATCCAATAATTGTAAACGATCAGAAGTAGGTGAAACCTTTACTTGAACCGCTGAACCATCCGCTGCAGGTGCTTGATAGCCCGCATCTTCTGCCGCAAATCCTTTTTTCGGTAATTCATCTCCAGTAGGTGCATCTAGTTTAACTTGCTCGCCTTTCTCATTTGTTAATGTGTCGGTCAAGGGATTAAAGGATAAATCTCCTGCAATCGCCAAAGCCGTTACAATTTCAGGAGACGCCACAAACGCATAAGTATTCGGATTTCCATCCGCACGTTTGGCGAAATTTCGATTAAATGAGTGTACAATCGTATTTTTCTCTCCTTTTTCTGCGCCCGGACGAGCCCATTGACCAATACAAGGTCCACATGCATTCGAGAATACAGTAGCACCAATCGAATCAAATGTCTCAATAAAGCCATCACGCTCAATTGTGTACCGAACTAATTCCGAACCGGGTGTGATGGTAAACTGTGCTTTCGTTTTTAACCCTTTGGCTGCTACTTGTTTTGCCAATGAAGCGGCGCGTGCGATATCTTCGTATGAACTATTAGTACATGAACCAATTAAACCTACCTCAACTTTCGTAGGCCAACCATTTTTTTCTGCCATTTCCTTCATCTTAGAAATAGGCGTCGCCAAATCTGGCGTAAATGGTCCATTTAAATGGGGTTCTAAGGTATCTAAATCAATCTCAATCACTTGATCAAAGTAGGTTGCTGGATTCGCATATACCTCTGGATCTGCGGTTAAATGTTCACGAACACCATCCGCTAATTCAGCAACATCCGCACGACCTGTGGATTGTAAATAACGTGCCATCGAATCATCATAGCCAAAAGTAGAGGTAGTCGCTCCGATTTCCGCTCCCATGTTACAAATTGTACCTTTTCCAGTACATGACATGGATGTAGCTCCTTCGCCAAAATATTCAACCACACAGCCAGTTCCTCCTTTTACTGTTAAAATACCGGCAACTTTCAAGATAACATCCTTTGGCGATGTCCAACCATTTAATTTACCCGTTAATTTAACACCAATTAATTTTGGGAACTTTAATTCCCAAGCTAAACCTGCCATCACATCACAGGCATCTGCCCCTCCCACACCAATGGCAATCATCCCCAAACCACCCGCATTTACGGTATGAGAATCGGTTCCAATCATCATTCCACCTGGAAATGCATAATTTTCCAAGACTACCTGATGTATAATTCCCGCACCTGGTTTCCAGAAACCGATGCCATATTTATCTGAAACAGAGGAAAGAAAATCGTAAACCTCTTTATTTTTATCTACGGCAACTTGTAAATCGGTCGTAGAAGCCACTTTTGCTTCAATTAAGTGATCACAATGCACGGTAGAAGGAACCGCTACTTGTGGCCGACCCGCTTGCATAAACTGCAATAAGGCCATTTGAGCCGTTGCATCCTGCATGGCTACACGATCAGGTGCAAAATCTACATAGGAATTTCCGCGTGTAAATGTCGTAGAAGGTGTACCCTCCCATAAGTGGCTATAAAGTATCTTTTCGGTTAACGTAAGCGGTTTACCTGTTAATGCGCGTGCTGCAGCGATGCAAGCAGGCATTTTTTCGTAAACAGCTTTAATCATTTCAATGTCAAAGGCCATGAGAAAAATTAGTTTTATGAATAGTGTGCAAAATTAATAGATTAGGTTCAATTTTGCCACTAATTATAAATATGATTTCCTTTGCGATTTATTTTTAGGAAATTTGTCAGACTGAGTATCACTATTTTTATTAAGAATTTGTTTTGAGCCCAATTAAAGCTACTATTCTTCTGGTATTGATGTTGCTTTCATGGGGGCTTCCTGGTTTTTCACAGGGAAATAAGATTGATTCGATTGTCCAACATGCCATTTTAGTCGCACCAAGTCACAGTGCTGCCATCAGTCGAGTTAAGTTTCGAGTACAAAATTTAGAAAAAGCGAGATTCTCCAAATTTGTGGGCATCGGCAAAGCAAGACTTCTTAAAAGAGAAGGGATCAAGGAAGCCCAATGGTATGGAAATGAAACTATTTCAAACGTTTCGCTGGGTAGTCTTAGCCAAATGCTTCATGAAATAACGTATCAAAAGGCCTATCGTAAAGATCAATCAAAACCTACCTTATTTTTTTGGCCAGATTTTTACCAAGATTATGTGGGTACGCAATGTGTTTCCCCTTTTAACTTTCAAGCTCAGGATTTTTATCAATTTACGCATCTATCTGATACCTTGATACAGGGCCAAGCCTGCGTCAATGTGAAAGTTGAACCTAAATTCCAAGCAGATCGCTTATTTTCGGGTGTAATGACTTTATCGGTAGACGGTTGGCTTGTTCGTTGGCTCGGCCACATCCTTTCAGATGATATTCGATATGAGATGGATTTGCAACATCGATTTTTTAATCAAACTTGGTTGCCCTCCCAAGCCCTTATTTCGGTTTATGGAGGAGTTTTGGGCATAGAAGGCGAATACAAGTTGCAAGAAAAGGTAATCGGCACCTATGAAGAGTGGAACCATGATCCTTCCTATTTCAAACGACCGAAGCAAGCGAAAGAAATATTAAATATCTCAGAAAGGGTTTTTGATGAGGTTTTTGCATCCCAGTTAATTGATAACCTTCACCAAGGCCTCTTAAGGAAATGGAAACAAAGGCCCCAATCGGATGATTTAGCCATCGATTCGGTTCGATTTAATCTGTCAAATCAGGACGAAGTACATCAAATAGATCCTTTTATTGGTGAAATAGCTGAATCCACTATTGAAACGGCTATTGCATCCTATGACCTATTGCCTAAAAATGCATTCAATCCTAGCCAATTGATTTTGAGTAAATCATTTTATTTTGGTCAACGAAAAAACAATTATTATCCTTTTGAAATTTATTATAAATCACCTGTTTTTGATGCCAATTTTAATACGGCGGAAGGTTTTGTTGTTAATTCTGCCGTGGTTTTTCGAAAGCGATGGGCGCGCTATCATTTTTTAGAGACAGAATTTTTAGGTAGAAGGTCATTTGGTTTAAATCGAAATACAGGTTTTGTACGAGCTCGTTATAAAACAGAAACCTTTGAAATTCAGGCGATGCAGGGGGATTATGTTGCCCAATTTCATCCAGATAATACCATTTCTCCGGAAATGAATTCCTTGTCTTCCCTTCTTTTGAAAAACAATCAAATGAAAATTTACCGAAAGGAATTTTGGAATTTATCCTTGCTCAACAGGTTTTCTTCTCGCTTTTATGCCAAAGCATTGTTTGAATCTTCCCGACAAAGCCAAATGGATAATTCTACGAATTATTATTGGGTGAATTTCTTGAATCGAAAATTTAGCGGGAACAATCCAACAAACGCAGAATATACAAAAGAGGGTTTTGATACCCATTATTCCTTTATTTCACAATTTCAACTGGGTTTTAGGCCTTTTTTAGATTATTCTTATGAGAATAACCAGCGGCTTAATGAATGGAGTTCATCTCCCTTAATTGTATTTAAATACCGCGCTGGTTGGCCTACCCTATTTAAATCCGCGGTGAATTTCCAACTTTTCGAACTTTCATACCTACAGAACATTTCCCTATCTCCTTGGATTAAAACAGGTGTTATTTTCAATGCGGGAACATTTATTGGCGATAAACCTGTCTATTTTCAAGATTTTAAACATTTCAATGGAGGGCTGAATTTACTTCAAACTAGTGAAATGTTAGCCTCTCACCGATTGGTGGGCTATTATCAGAATCTTACGAGCGGAGCAAATCAACGCCTAAATGTGAATCATTATGCCTTTAGTACCGCAGGTAATTATCTAGAGGCCTTATCTCAATTCCAATTTTCAAATTTATGGTTGAAACCCTTGTTAGGATATAAACAACTCTACGTTAAGGAAATACTAATTGCGAATGCCTATTACATCCATAACCAAAGGCTATATTATAATGAAATTGGGTATGGCTTAGATGGCGTGTTTAAAGTTTTGCGATTGGAGGGGATTGCTAATTTTTCGAATGGGAAATTTAATTACATCGGATTTCGGATAAATATTAATTCTAGGATACGGATTGGAAATATTCCTGATTAAATAATTTTTTATGTGTGCAAATACGTTTTAAGCACTTATATTTGAGGTCATTTTTAAAATTAATCCTTTCAATCCCCTATAATGGCAAAAAATTTAGTCATCGTTGAGTCCCCAGCCAAAGCCAAAACCATAGAAGGTTATTTAGGTAAAGACTTTATTGTTAAGTCTTCGTTTGGGCACGTACGTGATTTGCCAACCAAAGGGGATAAAGCCATCGATATCGAAAATGGGTTCACTCCTACTTATGTAGTTTCGGCCGATAAAACAAAAGTTATTTCAGAATTAAAGAGTTTAGCCAAATCCTCTGAAGAAGTTTGGTTAGCTACTGACGATGACCGTGAAGGAGAATCCATTTCTTGGCATTTAAAAGAAGCTTTAGGCCTTAAAGCAAATACTAAACGAATCGTTTTTAGAGAAATCACCAAACCGGCTATTTTAAATGCGATTCAGCATCCGAGGGAAATTGACATGGATTTGGTGAATGCCCAACAAGCCCGTCGGATCATGGATCGATTAATCGGTTTTGAATTATCGCCTGTTCTTTGGTCCAAAGTGCAAAAAGGCTTATCGGCCGGTCGGGTTCAATCCGTAGCCGTCCGTTTAATCGTGGAGCGGGAACGTGAAATCGAAAACCACGAAAGTGTAGCGGCTTTTAAAGTGGCTGCGCTTTTTGATCTGCCAGGCAAAAAGGTTTTAAAAGCTGAATTGTCTAAGTCATTCGCCAAAGAAAATGATGCCCTTAGCTTTTTAAAATCTTGTGTAGGAGCTGAATTCAGTATCAAAGATTTAGAAACAAAACCGGCTAAAAAAACACCAGCGCCGCCATTTACGACATCGACACTCCAACAAGAAGCCTCCCGGAAATTAGGTTTTGCTGTGGCCACCACCATGTCCATCGCACAAAAACTATATGAATCAGGGCGTATCTCTTACATGAGAACGGATTCGACTATGCTTTCTCAAGAAGCAAGGGATAAAGCCAAAGCGGCCATTGAAACCGCCTATGGGAGCCAATATCACCATGCGCGTCAGTTTAAAACAAAATCGGAAAGTGCTCAAGAAGCACACGAAGCCATTCGACCAACGGATTTTGAAACAAGTACTATTTTCGGAGATGCCCGTGAAAAGCGATTATACGAGTTGATTTGGAAGCGAGCCATTGCCTCACAAATGGCGGATGCGAAAATTGAACGCACGATTGCCCATATTAATATAAGTACGAATAAAGAAGTTCTTGTCGCGACTGGTGAGGTTATTGCATTTGAAGGATTTTTGAAGGCTTATTTGGAAGGAAAGGATGAGGAGGAAGAGGATGAAAATAAGGATATGTTGCCGCCCCTTGCGATCGGGCAGGTATTGGATTTAAATGAATTAAAAGCGCAAGAGCGATTTACACGCCCTGCCGCGCGCTATACAGAAGCTAGTCTGGTGAAGGCTTTGGAAGAAAAGGGAATTGGTCGGCCTTCTACTTATGCACCTACCATCTCAACCATCATTAAGCGTGCTTATGTGGTCAAAGAAGATCGTGATGGGCGTTCCAGGGAATTTCAAACCTGGGTTTTAAAGGATGATGAAATCTCAGGATCTAAAAACACAGAAATTGTAGGTACGGAGAAGGCTAAATTATTTCCTACCCATATTGGGACTTTAGTGACTGATTTTTTAGTTGATAATTTTGTGGATGTGGTGGATTATAAATTCACGGCCGACATGGAAGATGAGTTTGATAATGTTGCAAAAGGCAAATTAGAGTGGAAAATTTTGATGAAAAGTTTTTATTCGAGTTTTCATCAAACGATTGAGGATAGTAAATCGATTTCTCGGACTTCCGTTGGCGGTGGTCGTGAATTAGGTATAGATCCTGAATCTGGTCGCAAAATTTCAGTTCGACTAGGTAAGTTTGGTCCTTTTGTACAATTAGGTGAATCTGGTGAAGAGGAAAAACCTGTGTTTGCTAATTTAACTAAATCTCAAAACGTAGCCAGTCTACAATTTGAGGAAGCCTTGGCTTTATTAGCTCGGCCTAAATTGCCTCGTGAAATTGGAATTCATGAAGATAAGCCTGTTATTATTGGAGCGGGGAAATTGGGACCTTACATTAAGTTTGATGGTAAATTCACCAGCATTCCCGAGTCTTTTGACCCCTTTACTATGGATTTAGCCTCGGCACTAGAGGTGATGGATTCGGCATTAAAAGCAGCAGAAGCGGATGGATTGGGTTATTTTGAGGATCAATTGCTAGAAACAGGCAAAGGTCGTTTTGGTCCTTATGTGAAGCACCATGGTAAATATTATTCCTTAGGTAAAACAGATCAATTAACCTCCTTAACTCAAGAACGAGCCATCGAAATCATTTTGGCAAAAAGGAATATGGAAGCGAATAAATTCATTAAGGAATTCGCTGAAAATGAGGCAGTTAAAATCGTAAATGGGATGTATGGGCCCTATATTCAGATAGGAAAAAGAAATGTAAAAATTCCAAAAGGAACAGAGCCAGCCTCGTTGACCTTAGAGGAATGTTTGGCCTTGGGCGATGCGGCACCAGCACCTAAAAAAGCACGTAAAAAATAAATTGGATTAACATGGGTCAAATTATTGACGGAAAAATGGTGGCTGAATCGATGAAAGCGTCGATTGCGGCTGAGGTACAGGAATTAATTTCTTCAGGCAAAAGGGCGCCTCATTTGGTGGCTATTTTGGTTGGGAATAATGGTGCTTCTGAAACATATGTAGCTAATAAGGTCAAATCTTGTGAAGAATTAGGTTTTGCTTCTACCCTTTTGCGTTTTCCCCCAAGCATTACCGAAGATGAATTATTACAAGCTGTCCAAGATGTCAATGCTAATGAAGGCATGGATGGTTTGATTGTCCAATTGCCGTTGCCAGATCATATTAATCCTGATAAAGTTATGGAAACCATCGATCCTGCGAAGGATGTGGATGGATTTCATCCCATTAATATTGGCCGGATGGCGAAAGGTCTTCCCGCCTATATTTCAGCTACACCTCAAGGGGTATTAGATTTATTAGCTTATTATCAAATTGAAACTGCTGGAAAACATTGTGTGGTGGTAGGCAGGAGCCAAATTGTCGGTTTACCTATGTCCATTTTAATGCAAAGGAATCATCCGGTGGGAAATTGCACCGTGACCTTGACACATTCAAGAACGAAGAATTTGGTGGAGATGTGCCAACAAGCGGATATTTTAATCGCAGCCCTCGGAAAACCCGAATTTATCACAGCAGAACATGTGAAACCAGGCGCAGTGATTATTGATGTAGGCCTTACCCGCGTGGAGGATCCCACGAAAAAATCAGGATTCGCCCTAAAGGGAGATGTTTTATTTGATGATGTATTCGAAAAATGTGCTTACATCACCCCCGTTCCGAAAGGTGTAGGTCCGATGACTATCGTGTCTTTGATGAAAAATACCTTGTTATCTGCCAAAGGGCAAATTTATCCTAAATCTTAATTAAGCTTGGTATAAATAGCGATGAAAAACCCCTAATGGGAGTTTTTTGTCGTAACTATCACATAGATATAATTCACCTGATTCTGCATTTTCCGGCACATTAAAGATGCCATTCATCAGATTTTCGACGACCAAAGTTGAAAATCCTAGGGAATATACATTGGTTAATAAGATATGTTCTTTAGGATCTAGTATTTCTTTGACTGATCGAAGCATTTCATCGATTTGTTCTTCTAAAACCCATTTTTCACCATCAGGTCCACGACCATAGGCCGGCGGATCTAATAATATACCTTGATAGAAATTTCCACGGCGTGCTTCTCTTTTGACGAATTTTAGGGCGTCTTCGGCCATCCAACGAATCGAATCCAATTTCGACACTTCCATATTTTCCCTTGCCCAAGAAAGTACAGGTTTTACGGAGTCCACATGGGTAACATCAGCTCCCATTTGTCGGCAAACTAAACTAGCCCCGCCTGTGTAGGCAAATAGATTCAATAATTTTGGTTTGGGTGTTTTTAAGAGAGGAATTTTTTCGGCTAAAAATTCCCAATTGGAAGCTTGCTCAGGGAATAGCCCAACATGTTTAAACGATGAAAGTGATATTTTGAATTGCAAATCCAAGGATGGCGACTGATAAGGCAAAAACCATTTTTCTGGTACACCTTTTTTTATTTCCCAAAGTCCTCGTTCGGTACTTCCTTTTTCCTTTTTAAAATGGGCATTAGCCTTAGTTGTCCAAAATTCTTCCGATAATGATTTTGACCAAAGCGCTTGAGGTTCAGGTCTTCTGACACAAAATTCACCAAATTGTTCTAATTTTTCGAAACCTCCTGAATCGATTAATTCGTAATTTTTATTCCAATGTTTTGGACTATCGATAGAAATGTATTGGTCTTTTTCCAAGGCTTATGGCTTAAATTCAATTTTATTAAGATAGAACACGCTTCTTCTACCTTCTTCGTCATTACTAATGCTTTGGTACCCGTTGGCAATAAAATACGGCCCATACCAATAATTCAAATTAGATTTCACCGTTCTTCTCACCTTATCACCCTCATTTTCAGTTTCAATTTGTTGAACGCGTTCGGTTTCGGTCTTGCCTTGTTGGCTTATAATTTTGCTTATGATTTGATTCCCCTGGTTGTAAGACAATACAACTTGATCATTTAACACAGAGGCTTTAATCTTTTGGGTTAATTTGTCTTCTTTGGTATCTCCTAAATCGATGCAATGATCCCATAATAAATTACCGTCTTTGTCTAATTCTGCGATGACTGCGTGGGTGTAAATCCAACCATCAAATTGCTGGGAATTACTGTAAGAACTGTAACCCCGATACCCCCAGGGGCTATAATAGCTAGAAAAAGGCGAATAAAGGCCGTAATTTCCATAGCCCCAGCGATAGGGATTTATCATATTCCAATAAGGAGAATACAAGCCGCCCATTCCACCCAATCCGCCGAGCAACATGCCTCCATAAGGGTTGAAATTATTGTATCGGTAATCCGGATAAAATGCTTCGGCAATAATTAAATAATTATCACCCTTTTTCATGATATCATGCATGAGCAAACGATAATCCAATCGCAAATCCTCTCCTTTTGTCTCCTTTTCTTTTATTTTTTTCTCTTGACGCTCCTTTTGTTTCGGACTCAAAAAATTAAAGAAATCAGTGAATTTAGTAAAACTGTAATATTTAGCATTGATCGGATTGCCATCGATAAACGAATTAAAATAAAGACCTTGGGAACTAGGCCCTTTGGCTGAACCAATGGTATTTTTATGGCCATAGGTACCAACAATTACCTGTAATGAATCATTAATCTGATTAAGTTTTCCATTCATCATCGCGAATTCATCACTAGGGTTCATGACAACTTGACCAATTTGATTTCCGTCTTCATCAAAGGATTTAACAACTAATTGATAATCTTTGGCTTTATTTCCGACGGAATAAGTGACGTTGACTTGTTGCTGCAGCGTATCCAAATCCATCGATTGAATTTCAGCTTGTCCCTTTACAACTGCTGGTAAAATCCTCGTTTTTCGTTCTTTTAAATTCGTAAAGAGGATTATGGGCAAATTATTAAC
>CANHCG010000005.1 GCA_947459055.1 Cytophagaceae bacterium
CCAGCCATGATTCGTAAATTCCACGAGGCTAAATTGCGCGGGGACGCTTCCATGACCCTTTGGGGGACGGGTTCACCCATGCGTGAATTTCTGCATGCAGACGATCTTGCCAAGGCTTGCCTCTACCTCATGGAAACCTACCATGAAGCCGAATTAGTTAATATTGGTACCGGGGAAGACGTTATGATTAAGGAACTCGCCGAAACGGTTAAGGAAATCGTCGGATTTACAGGAGAGATTCATTGGGATAGCAGCCGGCCTGACGGCACGCCCAGAAAACTCATGGACGTATCTAAATTGCACGGCCTCGGTTGGCATCATAAAATCGCACTTCCCGATGGCATCGCCCTCGCGTATCAAGATTTTTTGGAAAACGCCTCCATCCGCAAATAATGACTAAAAAATCTTGGTTTAGCACCTGGTTCGATTCGCCCTATTACCACATTTTGTACGAACAAAGGGACGAGCAGGAAGCCGCAGGTTTTATCCAGGCGCTCCAACAAAAACTTCATATTCAACCCGGCATGCGCGTATTGGATGCCGCATGTGGAAAAGGTCGACACGCCCACACACTTCATGCCTTAGGTCTTCAGGTAGAGGCCTTCGATCTCTCTCCGGCAAACATTGATTTTGCCCAAAAGTCCACCAAACCTCAGCTGGAGTTTTTTGTTCATGACCTCCGAGTAACCCTTCCCAAACAGGAATACTACGATGTGATTTTTAATTTTTTTACCAGTTTTGGCTATTTTGATGATCGATATGATAATCAAAAAGCCTTTCAAACTTTTCAAGGTGGTTTAAAAAAACAAGGAATTTTATTGATGGATTTTTTAAATCCGTCCTTCGTGTTAGCCAATTTAGTTCCCGACGAGCGCATCGAACGAAAAGGGATTTCCTTTTTCATTAAACGTTGGGAAGCACAAGGCTATTTATATAAATCCATTGATTTCAGCGATCAAGGACACGATTTTCATTTCGAAGAAAAAGTGGAATTGATCTCAAAAACTGATTTTATTAGTTATGCTACAATGGCTGGTTTTGAATTGATTGACATGAAGGGGAATTATCAGCTCGCTCAATTTGATGAAATTCATTCCCCTCGGATGATCTTTTTTTGGGTAAAAAAATAATGTATGGAATATTTTAAGGCACTTTGGACCGAAGAAAATGAGGATGGCTCATTTACCACTTCGCTTCAGGTTTTATCCACGGAAATCCTAGCCTCCCAGGAGGTTCTAGTCCAAGTGTTGTATTCATCCTTGAATTATAAAGATGCCTTGTCGGCAAATGGCCACCGAGGTATAACCCAACATTTCCCACATATTCCCGGAATCGATGCGGCAGGTATCGTTCTACATGATGCCACGGGCCAATTTCAAAGCGGAGATCAAGTCATCATCACTGGATTCGATCTCGGGATGAATACACATGGTGGATTAGCCGAATTAATCAGCGTACCTGCTTCTTGGATGGTGAAATTACCTATGCAAGTATCCTTGAAAAAATCGATGCAAATCGGCACAGCAGGGTTAACGGCAGGGATGGCTGTACGCGCGCTCCAACAAAACCAAATTTTTCCCAGCTCCGGCGAAATTCTTGTAACAGGTGCCTCTGGAGGGGTCGGAATGTGCGCCATTAAGCTTTTAAATCACCTAGGCTATCAGGTAGTTGCCCTCACTGGAAAACCAGAAATGGCAGATGCTTTATTGAAGATAGGGGCTTCGCGTGTGATCGATCGCTTGGAATTTATGTCCGAAAAACCTCGGACTTTATATCCGATGACCTTTGCTGGGGGTATCGATACGGTGGGAGGCGAGGTACTCGTAAAATTGATCAAAAGTTTACAATTTGCCGGTTCGGTGGCTGTTTGTGGGATGGCTGGAGGAGTGGATTTGCCTTTACAGGTGTATCCCTTTATCTTACGCGGCGCTCGGGTTTTAGGTATTTATTCAGCCGATTCGCCTTTGGAGAAAAAGCAAGAAATTTGGAATTTATATGCCGATGAATGGAATTTCGAACTTGATTCCATTACAGAAGTGATCTCTTTGATTGAGGCACCTGATAAACTCAAATTAATGTTGGAAGGCCTTTCGCATGGCCGTTATTTGGTCCAAATCCTTGATTAATCCTTGACAAATTTCAAATTTTGGGCTGTTGGGATATTGGTGAATTTCAACACATAAACGCCTTTAGGAAATCTTGAAATATCCATCTGAATGGTATTCTCGCCTAGGGCTAGATTTGCGTTTTGAACCGATTGAATTCGTCCTTGAAGATCAACAATGGTCATTTGTATCGTCCCCGAAGACCCTTTAGGAATCCCTACATGTAGCCTATCTTGCGCAGGATTTGGGAATAGGGTTAATTGGCCAAAAGGATCCTGCTTTTCGGTGGCTAAAATGGCTACGGTAATTTTGTCAGAGGTAGCCAAACAGCCATTTGCATCGATTAATTTGACATAATATTGCCCAGCATCGAGTGGTGATAAGGTTGTTTGTGTGGCTCCTTTAATCGGCATATCATTATTCATATACCATTGTAAATCCGTTCCAGATGAAGATTTTAAGACACCTTCGACAAATGAAATGAGGGGAGACAATGGGGTATTGACTGTTAATTTAAACGTTGGCGTCGTCACAGGACAAAGGCCTTTATTACTCGCTAATAATTGATAATTCCCGGTTTTTTTAGCTTCGAAACGATTCGTTGTCGCCCCAGCAATTGCCGCCCCATTTAGAAGCCATTGGTAGCTTGGGGTATCGGAAGAACTGGCCGTTAAGACTACCGAGGTTCCTTCACAAATGGATTGGGTACCGCTTGGATTAGTGGTTACAACAGGAGGTTTTGTCGTGGTGATGGTAACCGATGCCTTCGGACTAGGACATCCTAAGGACTTAAATTTCATGTCATAAAAATAGTAATATCCAGTGGTGATCGGGGCATTATTAAATAAAGCTCCGGTCATGGAGAGGACATTTGGGATCGTGTAGGGATATCCCAAATTCGTTGGCGCATTGACGGTATCCGCAAGAGAACGATTGCTCCGGAAAATACTGGCCCCATTAGAACAACTTTGGGTGAGCAAATAGGTTCCTGCTTTTGGGAAAAAGAGATTTAATTGGACGATTTGACCGGGATCGTTTTTGTCGTCGGTCAATTGGCTATTTACCCGTGTCGAATTCGTTTGCGTTCTTGTGGCGGTTAGGTCCTTCGTAACGGAGGATATAAGTTCTCCCGTATCTTTATTGAACACTGAAAAGGTGATTGTTCCTGAGGTACCTACATATACCCGAGCAGATTCTAAAATGATAGGAACTTTGATATCAAAAATGGGAGCGGGGCCAAAATTGTCAAAGTAATTGCCGCCACCAAATTCACTTTTGTTGGCCGGCTTGATCCCCCCGCTGAAATCATTGGAACTTACGGAGTATGTTGTGGAGCTATAGGGCGCCGTGATGTTGGCGCCTGAGCCTACTAACACATTGTTCGCATACCATAGTGCATTGGCTGCACTCGAACTTAAATTCAGGGTCGTTGCCCCGGCGCAATAGCTGCCTGATCCCACAGGTGCTTGTGGATTTTCGATGCTTTGATCCATCGAAATTAGGTCATTTTGGGTATTTTGGTCTGTTGGCAAAACGATGTTCGCACGAGCTGAATAGGTTTTTCCAGCAATAAAATTCACATTTCCTGTCACGGAGATTAGTTGTTCTTTACCGGGTAAAATTTCTGCAATTGTTCCGGATAAGCTTCCTTGCAGCGCATTGTCCAAATAATAGGTGAGATTCACCAACTGATTTTTTTGTGGCTTTGTTCCGTAATTTTTGACTTTGACCATTAAACTCGTGGAGCCATTTGTTGCGCAATAACTAGAGGAAGGATTTGAAATGGATAAAAGCCCTAAATCATTACTAGGCTGAATTACCTGAATCATGTATTCTTCCACTTCGCCTGTTCCGATCGTTCCGCAAGTTGACGGCCCTGTGGAATTTAATTCACTGATCACCCGCATGCGAAAATATTGATTTATTTTGACCGATGAGGAACCTATAAATTTTCCATTGTAACTTGCCCCATTGATTGATTCACTTGCCAAAACGATTTCATTTGCATCTTCAAAATCACCATCCTGATTCCAATCCACGACCACTTTAACGCGCTTTGAGTTCGAGGAAGCAAAGGTGAAATTCATGTCCAACGTCGACCCTAATTCCACGGCAATAGGGCTAGCCGTAAAATCCTGTTTGGTGGTGACGGAATTACTAAAGGCGCCCAGCGTGGTTTGGTTGATTAGATTTTGTGAAACGGTTGGTTTGACACTGCAATATTCTTTTCCCCCAATACCCGAAACGAGTAGCGAGAAATCTTGTTTATCATTTTTGAGGGTTCCTTTATGAGAGATGGTTAAGGCATACGATTTTCCAGGTACAGCCCCTTTTATGATAATTTTTTCAATATTATCTCGAATATTATCCCCAGTAGTGGCTACATTTTGAGGTTTTTCAGGGTCTAAAATGAAAGGCAAATAGGACCCATTGTCATCCGTTATCTTAATATCTAAGTCATTGACTAATTTTGGCGTGCGATTATTTAAAGCCTTAGTAGTTAATTCAATGACATCACCCTCAGGATCTGTCCATGCGAGAGTTGCCGTTAAATCGCCTTTTCCAGATGCAACAAAAGTCCTTTTTTCCGTTTTTGTATTGGCTAAGGTACCTTCCAATATTAAATTTGACTGATCTGCATTCAGCAAAATGCCCCCTGCTTTTTCCATATCCAATAAACCCCATCCTGTTTGATAGTCTGGCCCAACCGCCCCTACATCCATCGCGCTGTGCAAGGCCAAGCCTTTTAAGGTAGCTGACCGCATAAAGGTGTTTTTATTTAGACGATTGTATAACTGTTGAAGTAAGAACAAAGACCCCGACACTTGCGGAGATGACATGGAGGTTCCGCTTAGGGTAGCATAGGAGGTATTGGAGCTGTTGCTTGTCGAAAGTAAACTGGTTCCTACGCCTACGATATCTGGTTTGATTCGTCCGTCATCGGTGGGACCCCAAGCTGAAAAGTCGGAAATATCTACATCCGTGGCCTTTTCAGGGATGGATGAAATTAATTCGATGGCTCCGACAGTTAGGATATTTTTGGCATTTCCCGTCGTTGAAATGATATCGTATCCATCATTTTTGGCTCTTGAAATATTTGAAGAATCTTTCGTGGAGTTCTTTAAAAAGTAATAATCGGTGGTCTTACTTGGGCCATTGCTATTCCGGCTATTTCCAGCTGATTTGACAATCAGGTAGTTTGGGGCTAAAAAGGCGTACTTATCTAAAGATTGAGCATTTGAGTCATAATACCCAAATTTGTAGTCTTCATTTGCGCTGATGGCGTCATTTCCCCACCATTGCCATTTGTTCTTCACTGAATCATAAACCCAGCCTGCCTGATAGCCATAGGAGTGGTTACTTATTAACAAACTAGCCGCATTTTGACTTATTTCTGAGTTATCATTATTATAATCCCATACTTTTAAATCTGCCCCAAAAGCCATGCCTTTTGCCGATGAATTTACGCCTGCCGACACCATCGTTCCAGCCACATGGGTACCATGACTATCAGTAGTACTTGAACTTTCTTGTAATTTTATCCGACTCCCAAATTCTTGGTGGGTTGCTAACGCATTTCCCCCATCCCAAATGGCCAACTTCCCCGCCATGGTATCTGATTTCCCACTTAATGAAACCCCAACGCTTCCCCCTGTATACACTTGATTGGTCCGTGTAATGGCGCCAGCTTGTGTATTTGAATGATTTCCGATGTACAACGCTTCGCCTATCTCATTGATTTGCTGGAGCATAATTACCTGCCCCCTGCCCACAGAATCTTTAATTTTCAGGCCTCTTTGTCGGGCCAATCGCATGCTTTTTTGATATAAACTATCACTTTGTCGACTATATTCCTCCGCCTTTTCCTGAATTTGTCGCCTCTTTTCAGGTCGATAAATATCCACTTGAGCCATCGCGTTTTGTGCTTGCAGCAACGTCAGAAGGCATATAATAACAAAAAGGGGTAGTTTCTTTACGCTCAAGGGTTTTTAAAAAATTAAATTTAACTTTTTTCTTTTAATTCTACACGAAAGGTTTTTCGATGGATTTCACACGGCCCCTTTTCTACAATCGCTTTTCGATGAAATAGTGTGGGATACCCTGCATTTCGCTCCCAACCATAGCCTGGATACCTTTCCGCAGCACGCTCCATCCATTCATCTCGGTAGGTTTTAGCTAAAATTGAAGCCGCGGCAATCGAAAAATACTTCGAATCACCTTTTACAATACATGTATGAGGGATTAAAGGATAACTAATGAATCGATTTCCATCGACCAATAAATGGTCTGGCCTGCTTTTCAACTGATCCACGCAACGATGCATCGCTAATACACTCGCCTTGTAAATATTAATATTATCAATTGTCACATGATCAACCTCAGCGATCGCATATTCAATCGCATGATGTTTGATAACCTGAATCAAACTTTGCCGCTGACGCGCAGTCAGTTTTTTTGAATCGGTCAATAAGCCATCTGAAAAATCCTTTGGTAAAATCACCGCCGCAGCCACAACCGGACCCGCCAAACATCCCCTTCCAGCTTCATCTAAACCTGCTTCCAATCCAATCGGCGAAAAATAGGGAAGTAGTGACATTTATACACGATCGAAAAGCAATCGTTTTCCCAAATGACTCATGTCAAATTCCCCATTCGAATAAGCCAAATGGCCTGAAACAAACGTTTTTTCTATACTTGATGAAAAACGATGCCCCTCTAAGGGAGACCAGCCACATTGATAATGAATATTCGATTTTTGTACTTCAAATGGCTTTTCTAAATCCACGATGGCCAAATCTGCCCAATACCCTTCCCGTATATAGCCTCTTTCCGAAATTTCGAAACATTCCGCCACCGCATGGGCCGTTTTTTCGGCAATTTGTTCCAAAGATAAAACACCCTCTTTGGCAAGATCCAACAAGATCAACAAGGGATGCTGAACTAAAGGTAAACCCGCCGGTGATTTCCAGTAGCCCTGTTGTTTTTCCTCCCAGGTATGCGGCGCATGGTCCGTCGCAATGATGTCCAAAGCCCCTGTTTGTAAGGCTTTTCGCAAAGCTTGTTTATGCCTGGCCTCTTTAATAGCCGGATTGCATTTAATTAAATTCCCTTTGCTTTCATACTGAGACGCGTCAAACCACAAGTGGTGTACGCATACTTCAGAGGTGATTTTTTTATCGCGAATGGCCTTTCCTGTTTCGAAAAGGGCAATTTCTTCTTCTGTACTGATGTGTAAAATATGCAAACGGGTATTTGCTTTTTTGGCTAGTTCAATCGCCATCGAGGATGATAAATAACAAGCTTCCTCATTGCGTATGAGCGGATGTAAATAAGCAGGCGCATCTTCCTCAGGAAATTTTTGTCGGAATAATTCGAGACGCGCACGCACCGTTGCCTCATCTTCACAATGCGTAGCGATCAAAAGTTCACTACTAGCAAATAATTTTTCTAGGGTTTTTACATTGTCAACTAACATATTCCCTGTACTCGATCCCATAAAGATTTTTATTCCACAGACATTTGCTTTATCGGTTTTTAAAACCTCCTCCAAATTGTCATTAGAGGCCCCCATGAAAAAGGAATAATTTGCCAATGAGCTTTGATGCGCAATTTCGTATTTATCTGCTAATAATTCTTGTGTCAACGCATTAGGAACCGTGTTCGGCATTTCCATAAAACTCGTCACACCCCCAGCCACCGCCGCGCGGGCTTCAGTGGCTATTTTAGCTTTATGTGTTAATCCCGGTTCCCTGAAATGGACTTGGTCATCAATCATACCTGGAAAAACATGTTTACCAGATAGGTCAAGCACGTTTTCTTGTCCTGACGCTGAAATAGAGCTAGCAATTTTGTTAATTCGCCCGTCTTTAATCAAAAGATCCCCCGTGAAAATTTTGCCTTCATTAACAATTTGGGCGTTTTTCAACAAGTAACTTGGCTTATTATTCAGCATTGATTTTGATGATTTTAAATTCGGTTCTACGGTTTTGTTGATGCATATCCTCCGGACAATCCACACCGTCCGCACATTCATTAATTAATTGAGTTTCCCCGTAGCCTCTCGGTTGGATTCGGTCATTCGAAATCCCTCGTTGGATGATGTATTTCACAGCTGACTCAGCTCTTCGTTGGGATAATTTCAAATTATACGCCCCACTCGCGCGCGCATCCGTATGAGCCCCTAATTCCAAATTCATTTGAGGATTATCGCTCAAAAATTGTACAATTTTATCCAATTCCTCTGCCGCATCTGGACGAATATCCGCCTTATCTAAATCATAGTAAATGGAATTCACTTCAAAAAGTTTTGATATTTCTTTGCCTATTTCAGGTCTATCCATTTGAATTTGAACCACATAAGTCGTATCGGTCACCTCCTTTTTCAACAAGCTTTTTGGAATTTCCTTCCCTTCCATGGAAAAACTACTTCGCGCGGTGAGGTAATCTTCTTTTTCCAATTTAAAGGCCAATTCATCATTTTCTTCCAATGGAATCATTTCCAATAGGCCTTTTGAATTACTTTTTTCCGCCTCTAAGGATTGGCCATTTTTGCGAATACTCACTTTTACGCCTTCCAACGCCTTACCTTCCGCATCGATAACTTTCACTTGAAGGTTATAATTCACGATTTTTGCTTGGGCCGTTGTATCGACCATCGGTGCCGGATCGGAGGACCACCAACGATCCTCTGCGCCACTCGATTTAAAATAATAAATATCATCATCCCCTTTTCCACCCGGGCGGTTAGAACTCAAATACCCTTGCGTCGAATCAGAAAGCGATATCGCAAAATCATCTCCAATCGAATTCATCGGGACGCCTAAATGCTCGACGACAATTTCATTTTCATTGCGACTCGCCACAAACAAATCCAATCCTCCGATGCTCGGATGGCCATTTGAGGAGAAGTACAACTTCCCATTTCCGCTAATAAAGGGGAAAATTTCATCTCCGGGCGTGTTGATAGCCGCACCCAGATTAATCGGACGTCCGAATCGCCCCGAATTGTCAATCGGCACGCGATACAAATCTAAGCCCCCTTTGCCACCCCGACGGTTTGAACTAAAATATAACGTCCGCTCATCTACCGAATAGGCCGGACTTCCATCCCAGGCCAAGGAATCCGAAATGGCCAAACGCTCAGGTTCTGACCAAGTAGTTCCATTCCTAGTAGAAATATATAAGTCAACATCCGGAGAGGGGTCTTTGCTTTTCCCCGTATTTCCCCGAGCGAAGACGACAGTTTTCCCATCTTTGGTAAAGGCTGGACTGCCGTCATTGGCATTTTCTTTGAATAGATTGGGGCTCAATATCTCCGATTTCCCAATTTCCGATTCGCTTTTCAGCGGAGCTTTCACAATTCCCAAAAATGGCAAGCCATTATTTTTATAAATGCCTGGTTTGGAGGAACTAGTATATACAAGTTCATTCCCTATTTTTTTGGCGTCAAATTCTGTCTGAGGTGTATTTCCTTGTAAAGGGATCAGGGTTACGGGACTATTTTTACTGAGTAATTTGGGGATTTCGCTGAGGTTTTCGAGTTCTATTTCACTTTTGATTTGCATGGCCCGATTCGGCTTGCTGCTTAAAAACTCGGTCAAATACAGTTTGGTTAACTCATAATTTCCGATGGATTTAGCCGCCATGGCCATATGAAAGGGTAGCAATTTATCGGTAAATCCTTTGCTTTTAGCTACTTGGTAAAAGGGAAGGGATTGCGTGATGCGATTGGATAGTCGGTATGATTCTCCCAATAAAAAATTGGTTTGTTCAATCTCGATGCCCTTATTTTTCAGGATACTTAACTCCCGAATGGCTAATTCATATTCGCCTTTTTCGAAGTGCTTTTGGGCTTGTTTGCTGATGGATTTGTCGGAATGACATGCGGCCAAAATAATCGTCATAAGGACGAAAATCAGCGATTTTACATAAGTAATACGTGTGGCGAATGTCATAAATTTTAAATCTCTTTCAAATGTAATAAGCATAGGTCATTTATTTCATGTACCTTTGTATAAATTTTAGAAAATAAAAAGGCGCCATAGCCTTTGTAATCCAGCAGTGATGTTGCACATTTTATGAGAAAAAGAATCGAAAAGGACGACATTCGTCGTTCTGAACCCACACGCAAATTTTCAGATCGCAGTACAGGACCTTCTTCGGAAAACCGAGGTAGAGGGGAATCTCGTTCATCTGCGCCTCGTTCACCCCGTCCGTCCTCTTCGAGAGATGGGCAAGGTCCAAAACGCGAATATACTTCCGACCGTAATTCAGACCGTCCTCGGACGCCTTATGCAGGAGACCGTAACCAAGACCGTGAGCGTAAGCCATATGCTGGCGATCGCAATTCTTCAGACCGTCCTCGGACGCCTTATGCGGGAGATCGTAACCAGGACCGTGAGCGCAAGCCATATGCAGGCGATCGTAATTCTTCAGACCGTCCTCGGACGCCTTATGCGGGAGATCGTAACCAGGACCGTGAGCGCAAACCATATGCAGGCGATCGCAATTCTTCAGACCGTCCTCGGACGCCTTATGCGGGAGATCGTAATCAGGATCGTGAGCGCAAGCCATATGGTGGCGACCGTAATTTTGAAGATCGTCCTAAACGAAATTATTCCCGTTCAAGTTCGGATGAAGGACAAAGTACTCGGGAACCTCAAGATAATGGGGCTGAACCACGAGCGTATCAACCACGTTATACGACCGAACGAGATACCACCGATCGCAGCTTAGAATCGAATCAAGAATTCAGACCTAAAAGTGCCTTTGATGGTCCTAAACGTAATTTTTCAGGAGACCGCAGACCGTCAACCGGAGATCGAGCTTCCTACAACCGGGATGTGAAAAATGATCGTCCAAAGCGTAACTTTGATACGCCTCGGGATGAAAATCAAGAGCCAAGAGAAGCATCTCAAGGTAAATTCTCCAAGCGAGATACGTTTAAAAGCCGCAATCGCTATGAAGAACGACCAAGTTTTACCCCTCAATATAAATTAGATCGCTTTAAGGAAAATGCCCCTGCGAAAATCCAAAAGAAAATTCGCGAGGTGGATGGAAAAAGTGATATGGTGCGTTTGAATCGATTTATCGCGAATGCGGGAATTTGTTCTCGTCGGGATGCTGATAAATTAATCGCCGCCGGTGAAATTAAAGTGAATAATAAAGTGGTGATCGAGATGGGCTATCAAGTGGCCCCGACCGATATTGTGAAATATGGCAATCGTAAATTAAACCGCGAAAAGCCAGCTTACGTATTATTAAATAAACCCAAAGATTTCTTAACCACCACCGAAGACCCGAATGATCGTAAAACGGTGATGGAATTAGTTAAAAATGCGGGTGACGCGCGGATTTATCCGGTGGGACGTTTGGATCGGAATACGACGGGTTTATTGTTATTGACCAATGACGGTGAATTAGCCGATCGCTTGACACATCCTTCGCATGAAATTGAAAAAATTTATCAAGCGGAATTGGACAAACCGTTGACCGACGAGGATTTTGAAAAAATCAAAGCAGGTTTAACCTTAGAAGATGGGGAAATCAAAGTAGATGATTTAGCCAAAGTCACGCCGGATGGCTATGTGATTGGGGTAAAAATCCACTCGGGTAAAAATCGCATTGTACGTCGGATTTTTGAGCACTTGGGTTATGAAGTGACGAAATTGGATCGGACGACTTTTGCTGGGTTAACGAAAAAAGATCTGCCTCGCGGACATTGGCGTTATTTGACGGAAAGAGAATTAGTGAAGTTGAAATACTTCATGTAATCAAAAAGGCCTTACAATTTGTAAGGCCTTTTTTTTAGATATTCATTAAGGATTCGCGGCGTCTCATTTTTCCCGCCGGAATACCAAACATCATTTTAAATCGTCGGCAGAAATAGGCCGTATCTTTATATCCGACTTCGGAACCGATGGCCCGAATGGATTTTTTAGTTGTACGTAAAAGTCCCACGGCCGCCTCCATGCGTTGGTATTCAATGTAATCCTGTGGATTGATACCGGTTAACATTTTAAAATATTGACCTACATAATCTTCAGAGACATTGGCTACGTTCGCTAACACTTTGTTCGATAAATCCCCACCGATATGGTCTTTGATATAGGCGAAAATATCGATTAATCGAGGATCTTTGAAATAGGTGCTATTGGTCGCTAATTGCTCAACAAACAAGCGGTTTTGGATAATATATCGAATAACTTCGATGACAATTTCCTCCGTTTTGATTTTGATAATTCGGCCTTTCCCAATCTCGTCAGACATATCTTCCAACAAGATCTCTTTAATTGTTTGGGCCAATTTATCATCCTTCTTAATTAAGAAAGGCGGAATATCTAAGGAAGTAAAGAAATTGACAGAATCAAAGACCTTCGCCTCAAATGCCACCATCCCGAATGAATTTTCCAATTTACCAATGGAATGTGGATCCATATTTTGGTCGAAATACAATTCCCGATGCGTCATGAATTCCTCATTATTCACTGCTTTCGGTTTTTCCGCATTTCCGTAGGTCACACTAATCATTTTCCCACCTGGAATAAAAAGCATATCGCCTTCTTCTACCTGAGTTTCTTCTTCCCCAAACGAAACTTCCCCTTTGTACAATATCAAGAGAGAATTTTCCACATCGTAATAATTTTTAATACGAATAGGTTGTAATATTCTAATGTTTCTCGCCTTGATAAATTTGACCCCAAGGGACTCGATAATCTTATTGTAATCTTCCATATTTGTATAATTTGCCCCCGTTTTTGACGGTTTGTCAAATAAAGTTGGACAAAACTAATAAATCAGATAATAATTCCAAATTATTTTTGTTAAAATTTTCCACCTAAATTAATTGTAATATACCTATAATTCAAAGTTTTTATAAATTCCCCAACCTCAAAAACTGTGCCGGGGTGTTTTTATAATTATTTTGAGGATAATTATATTTTTGAAATAAAATAAATAAATAGGTCATTATTTATCAGTAAATTTGTCTATTGTGTCATATAGAACCATATCATGGGATTATTTAATTTTTTAACGAAGGATATTGCGATCGATTTAGGAACGGCCAATACACTGATTATTCACAAAGATCAGGTGGTGGTCGATGAGCCGTCGATTATTGCATTAGACCGGAACACGAACAAGGTGTTAGCGGTGGGTCGTCAGGCGATGATGATGCACGAAAAGACGAATGATAACATTAAGACCATTCGCCCTTTAAAAGACGGCGTAATCGCTGACTTTACGGCAGCGGAACTTATGATGCGGGGTTTGATCAAGATGATGGATAAGGGTAATTCCTTTTTCTCGCCAGCCTTGCGGATGGTGATTTGCATACCTTCGGGCATTACGGAGGTGGAGAAACGTGCGGTAAAGGATTCGGCTGAGCATGCGGGTGCGCGCGAGGTGTATATGGTGCATGAGCCGATTGCGGCAGCGATTGGTATTGGTATTGATATTGAACAACCGAATGGATCTTTGGTGGTTGATATTGGAGGAGGAACGACGGAAGTGGCTATTATCTCATTAAGTGGTATTGTGGTAGAAAATTCCATACGTGTGGCTGGGGATGAGTTTACTAGAGATATTAAAGATTATTTGTTGCGCGAGCATAAATTAGTGATTGGTGAGCGTTCAGCAGAGCAAATTAAAATACAAGTAGGGGCGGCCTTGCCAGAATTGGAAAACCCTCCGGCTGATTTTGAGATTCGCGGTCGTGATCAAATGACGGGTATTCCTAAAGAGATTTTAATTAACTATTCGGAGATTGCCTATGCCTTAGATAGTTCGATTACGAAGATTGAGGTGGCGATTATGGAGACCTTACAACGGGCTCCTGCCGAACTTTCAGGTGATATTTTCCATAATGGAATTCATTTAGCAGGTGGCGGTGCGATGTTGCATGGCCTGGATAAACGGATTGAAAAGAAAACGCAATTAAAAGTGCATGTAGCGGATGATCCTTTGAAGGCTGTTGTACGTGGAACGGGTGAAATTCTGAAGAATTTGGATCGGTACCGAGCTGTCTTAATCACCTAGTTTTTATTTATTATGAACCAATTGTTTCAATTCCTTCTCCGACAAAGGATATTCCTGTTGTTCGTTGCCTTGGAATTAGTCAATCTTTGGGGCATTTTTAAGTATAATGATTATCAACATACCTTTTATTTTAATACCACCAATCGATGGGCCGCTTCCTTCCTAGCCATGGGCGAAGAGGCAAAGTCCTATCATCAATTGCGTGAGGTTAATCAGGATTTAGCGCAGGAAAATGCGCGCTTACATGCGGAAATTTTCAAATTAACCGCGCAAAAACAGCCCGAAAGTAAAATCCCCTATTTCATCAGCGACGGGATGCTGAAACGCTACCAACCGATCGCCTGTAAAGTAATCGATCAAAGCACCCAAATGTCTCAAAATTACTTGACCATCGATAAGGGTTCGCGAGATGGGATTGCCCCAGGAATGGCTGTGATTTCCTCGACAGGCGTGGTAGGGAAGGTCATGTCATGTACACCGGATTTGAGTTTAATTGTATCTGTTTTGCATACGGGCAATAATGTATCTGCCAAAATTAAATCCACGGGGGAATTAGGGTATATTAAATGGGCTGGCTATCAGTCAGAGGTTGCCGACTTACAAGATGTTTCTAAATATAAAAAAGTGGTCAAAGGCGATACTATTGTGACCTCTGATTACAATGCAGTTTTTCCTCCGAATATCCCGATTGGCATTGTCGCCAAAGTAGGTTTGGAAAAAGATGAGACATTTCATGATATTAAGGTGATGTTATTGACTCACTTTTCTACTTTGAAATATGTATATGTAATCAAGAACAAGCTTTCGGCGCAGCAAGCCTTGTTAGAACAAGCTAAACCTAAACCTGAATAAAATGAGCAGTTCGATTCAATGGAAATGGTATGGGATGCTATTGCTAACTGTCGCAATGCAAATCTTGTTTCTGCGTGATTTGGCTATTGGGAATTTAGGTTTTTGCTTTTTGTATTTATGGGCCTTAGTGAAAGCACCGATTCAAACTCCAACGGCCTTATTACTCATCGGTAGTTTTGCCTTAGGGTGGGTCGTAGATATATTTTATAATACCCATGGCATGCATGCCTTTGCCTGTGTTTTTATCGCGATGTTGAGACCCGTTATTTTTAAAATTCTGACGCCGGCTAATGGCTACGATGAACGATCCTCCGTTTCATTGGCGGAAATGAAAGCCCTTTGGTTTTTTCCTTATCTTTTTAGTATGATGTTTGTGCACCATGTCATCCTCTTTTTATTGGAGGCTATGGATGGGTCATTAATCGGAATCAGTTTGTTGAGGGCATTTTTCAGTGCTTTTTTAGGGATTCTTATTTTCGGTTTGTTAGAACTCTTTAGTCAAACTAAATAAGCCTTTTTGTCATTAATTTTTACGGTATCATAATTGATAGTACCCCGGCTACGTTACTACGTAATAAAGCCTATCAAATGGATGTCTCAGTAGAAGATAAAATTATTCCGGAAGCAAAAGCTAGGGAAATTTTTGAAAAAGAATTTATGCCTCATTTGGATGCGATGTACAATTTCGCACTGAAATTAACTGCCGATGAGGATGATGCGCAGGATCTGGTTCAGGATACTTGCGTCAAAGCCTTTCGTTTCATTGGGTCTTTTGAACCCGGAACCTATGCGAAAGCGTGGTTATTTAGAATTTTAAAAAATAATTTCATCAATGATTACCGGAAGAAATCCCGGGGTCCTTCCAAGGTTGAATTTGAGTGGGTCGAGCAATCCATTTCGGGAGAGGATGAATTTGCCGAACCTGCCTATTTCGCGGATTTACATGCGGAAACGGTACAGGATATGATGGGAGATGAAATTACAGCCGCCGTACAATCCTTGCCCGTTGATTTTCGAATGATAATCATACTCTGCGATTTAGAGGAATTTAGTTATGAAGAAATGGCTAAAATCCTACATATCCCAATTGGTACTGTGCGATCCCGATTGCATCGCGCACGGGCGCTTTTGAAAGAGAAATTAGCGGAATATGCGAAGAAAAAAGGATATCACTGACAAGTTGGCATACCCTATATGAACTTTTACCTAATTTTTCATGTTGTAATTTTTTGAATGTAGCCCCAAACTAATGAAATCAAGTTGTGAACAACATCATGAGTGCATGAAAGTGATTCAACGCATCATCGATCGGGAAGCCACGCCGGAAGAGGAAGCCGCGTTTTTAGCCAATAAAAATCAATGCATGCCCTGTCAGGATGGCTATGAGTTAGAGCTATCCTTGAAAAATGCTATTCAATCCAAATGTGCAGTCAAATGTCCGGAACAGCTTTTTGCTAAAATTCGCGCAAAACTTTTTCTACTTTTCATCCTTATTTCCATACTAATTCCCTTATTTTGTTAGCTAATCCACGTAATAAATAATTTTTGGAAGGGAAACTCATCATATTTTCAGCTCCTTCAGGTTCTGGTAAAACGACCATCGTGAAGGAATTATTGAAGAACAATACAAATCTAGGTTTTTCGATTTCTGCGTGCACCCGCGACAAAAGAGGGCGTTCTGAACAGGATGGGCAAGATTATTATTTTTTAACGCCAGATAATTTTCGTGAGCGAATTAATCAGGATGAGTTTGTTGAGTGGGAAGAGGTTTATCCAGGCGCATATTATGGCACCTTAAAGTCGGAAATTGAACG
>CANHCG010000006.1 GCA_947459055.1 Cytophagaceae bacterium
AAAAATGGCCAAAGAGATGCTTGAAAAAGCTAGTTTTTAATTCTCCTGAAACCAGGATGCATATTCAATGTAATTCATGGCCGTTCGCATAAACACCTCCGAAGCTTCTGGACTGACGGTCTTTAATAATTTTGCCGGATTTCCCGCATATATACTTCCCGAAGGCACGCGCGTATTTTGGGTGACCACCGCCCCAGCGGCGATAATGCTCCCGCTTTCGATATGTGCCCCATCCATGATAATGGCTCCCATGCCCACGAGCACATGATCCTCGATCGTACAGCCATGGACAATTGCATTGTGCGCTATCGACACATAATTGCCTATGACCGTTTCCGTTTTTTGATAGGTACAATGAATAACCGCCCCGTCCTGAATGTTCGAATGATGCCCGACCCGAATTTTATTCACATCCCCTCGAACCACGGCCTGGAACCAAACGGTACAATAATCTCCAAACACCACATCGCCCACAATCGTGGCATTCGGCGCTTGCCAATTTCCCTTACCAAACGATGGGCTAAGCCCTTTGACCGCTAAAATTACTGCCATGTTCCTTGTAGTTTCATTACTTTTTCAATTACATCCCGCACCGCACCCTGGCCACCCCCGCTGTGTGATACATATTTAACGACCTGTAAAACCTCCGGAATCGCATCGGCCGGACAGGTACTCAATACATCCGGTCGGGAAAGAATTCTCAAATCCGCCATATCGTCGCCCATGTACAGGACCTCGTCCTCGGATAGGCCGGTTGTGGCCAACCATTTTTCGTAGGTTGACAATTTATCCTGCCCCCCTAATCCCATATAAATATCCTGAAATTTTAAATTCTCTAAGCGCTTTTTTACCCCCTTGTGTCCACCGCCTGAAATCACGCAAAGTCGATATTCCGCCGCACGAGCGCGTTCTAGCGCGTAGCCATCTCGAATGAAAAACGTACGGTAATGTTCACCACTTTCGAGGACATGTACTTGCCCATTTGTCATAACGCCGTCCACATCAAATACAAAGGCTTTTATCCGCGAAAACAGGGAAAGTACGTTGCTCATATCCATCTAATTAGCCCCAAATATCTTAAAAATTTATGTATTTTTACCACATGTTTCGCCAAATCGCCATTCCCCTTTTCCTATTTTTGGCATTCATTTGCCCCACGCTACTGTGGGCGCAATCCTTCTCAGGAAATAAAGATCGATTCCCAGTAGAATATTCCAATTGGATCCTCAGTAGCAAATACCAGGATGCTCCTAAAGTGGCCAACCAGTGGACTAGCTTTTATAAAAATCCGAATCTCCCCGAATCCGAAAAATCCCGAATTACAGATCTGATTATGCAAATGCCGGGCAAAGGGTTCCGCTCGCCAGCCATAGCCTATTTATTGGCCCGCTGTCTGATGCAATTCGAAGAAAATACCAAGGCGCGTGGGTCATTTTTGGATGTTTGGGGGCAATTAATCCAACAAAAAGACAACAAAACTGCCCTCGCCCTCCTCGAAAATGTTGAGGCTTGGCAATACAACCGCCAACTCACCCCCATCGGAAACTATCGAATCGAAATCCAAGGCGAACTCCTCGTTCGATGGCCCCAACTGTCCGCCGTACCGAAAGACACCTTAGGCCCCGAAAAACCACCAAGCGATGGTTGGGATACAGAAGCCCCTTTGTCATCAGGAGCATTGACAGAGACCTTTGAACCCGAGGCGGCGTGGTTACAGGCCACTAAAATCTCCTCCGGGCCTGAATTGTATTGGTCAAAGCCACAAATTAAGGTGAAAACGGGAAAAGATAGCTTGGTTTTTGAGGCGCAAGAATTGGTTTGGAATATCAAGGATCGGGTGGGTCGGGGCGTGGAGGCGGTCCAAGAAGGGGTCTTTTTTGGTTATCCAGGAGCAAAAATTAGGTCTAAAAGCTTTGAAATTATACCTCGATTAGGGCTTTTTGTTGGGCTAGAAGATGTTTGGTCGGTGGATAAATTAGACCAAGCGGGTCAATCCAAGATTTTATTTAAGCGCAAGGCAGGGAATCCGGATTATATGCTGGAATTTCGAGCGAAGGAATCATTAAAAAATCCGCTGTTGGGCAAACAGTGGTCAGCGCAAGGCCGATTATGGATTTTGGGAAATCGGCGGGGCTTATTGGCAGGATCCCAATCGGCATCGTTGGAATTTAAACAAGGCGAAAAAATTCTGGCAAAAGTGTATGGACCTAGTTTATGGGTGTTGCCGGATGAATCGGTCGAGATTGCGCAAGGAGTATTTGTGGGCTATATTGGGCTAAAAGATTCCATTTCACATCAGGCGATTCGGGCAAATTGGTCCGCCAAAGACGGATTTTTGCGCCTTCGAAAACAGGAGGGAATCGCGGCAGAGCGCTTGCTGTTTGAGGATTCCTATCATCAAGTTCGAATTTCAGCGGATGTGGCGATGTATCGGCCCGATAAACAAAAAATCGATTTTTACCGTGTCTCAGGAAAATCTCAGGTACCTGCCTGGGTGGAGTCCTTTGATTTCTACAGCCCTGATCGAATCACGGCTTTGCAAGGGTCCATGACCTATAATCCGATGCGGATTTTGTACAATTATTTAGTGGAAACGAAGAAAAACTGGGCTTACCTTGGTGATATCGCTGCTAAAAACAAACGAGAATTGAGGAATATTTTACCTGGGTTTTTGCAATTTGTCCAGGCGGGTTATATGAATTATCAATCCAAAACGGATGAGATTTCCTTTACGAAATTAGGTCGGCATTATGCGCAAGTGAGCTTTGGTCAAAAAGATTTCGACCGCTTTTATGTGCCTTCCTATTCCAATGAAACTCCGCGGGATTCTTCGAACATTACGGTCGATTTAGGGGGACAAAAATTAGTAGTTCGTGGCATTACGGAGGTGATGGTGTCGGATTCGCTAAAGGCCAATTTCATTCCTTCGGATAAACAAATTGTGTTTTCACGCGGCCGAGATTTTGATTTCCAAGGTGAAATTAAGATTGGAAATTACCGATTTCGGGGCCCTGGATTTAAATTTAATTTCGGGGCATTTTCGGTGGATTTCCCGAAAATCGATTCGATTACCTTTTTTCCCCGCTTAAAGGATGGGTCCATCGGGTCGCATGAATTAGGGGGTCAATTTAAATATGGGGCTGGGACGATTTTACTTAGTCCACCGAATAATAAATCTGGCCGTTTGGGAATTGCAGCCTATCCAAAATTAATCATCCCGACCGGCGTATTGTCTTATTTCGATGAACCTTGGCGTGCAAAGGGGGTTTATGGGAAGGACTTTTATTTTAAGGTGCCAAGGATTGAGTTGGATAGTTTAACTCAAAAAGAAATCACGTTTGAAGGGACTTTCTATTCAGGAAACGTATTGCCACCCATTAAAACGTCTTTATTCCTGATGCCTGATCAGTCATTTGGGTTTAAATACACGAGTAAATCGGCGCTGTCGGTGTATAAAAATCAGGGACAATTTACCGCCAGCGAAGCCTTTTTGATGGATAAAAAGGGACTTCATAGCGCTGGCAGTTTGCATGTGCTCGGATTAATTTCGGACCAAAAAGAGTCTTATTTTTACCCGGATTCCTTGAAGGCACAGGGTTTGAAAGGAAATATTCAAGCAAATTATCAAGGAAAAAATATCTTTCCGGAAGCGAAGTGGGCTGCCCATGCCTTTCGTTGGAATCCAATTCAGGATAGCCTTTTCGTTACGCCACTCAAAAATCGGATGAGTCTATACGCCATGGCGCTAGGATTCGAGGGGGATTTGGTGATGCATATTAAACAGGTATTTGGGCGAGGAAAGGTTTATTTAATGAATGGTATTTTCACTTCCGAGCGATTTGATTTCACGAATCCTTTGTGGAAAACGAAAGAAGCGGATATGCGAATCGGAAAGGCGATTTTTGCGGAAGCCGTTTCCATGGAATCCGTGGTCGCAACGCAAAAAGTACTTGTAAAACCGACCCAACGAGGGGATAGTCCCGTCATTTTCCCTTATATCGCGTACCAAAGTTCCTTATCGGAGGCAATTTGGGATTTAAAAACGGAACGTTTTCGGATGACAGGGAAATCGGGCTTCGAACTTTCACGCTGGTACGAGGATAGCACCGCACGCGTGTCTGATAGTTTGCAGGCGATTGCCTACAAGCCCAAAACCTTGGATTTAAAAGGAGAAACGCCGGGATTGATTAAGGCGACTACGGCCGAATATGATTTGAAAGCGCAGTTTTTGCAATTAGGAGGCGTAAACCAAGTGGCCATTGGTTCTGCCGTTGTATTTCCGGCCAAAGGGCTTTTTGGCATTCAAAAAGATGGGCAATTTAAGCCATTTACGGGGGCTAAGGCCTTGTTGGACCCGCTAAATCAAGCACATAAATTGGCCGACTTACATGTCATCGAGGCGAATTCAGATGCATGGAAAGGCGTGGCAAATTATTTATTGCCACGCAGTGATGGCGATACGGTGGCGATACCGGTGAAGAACTTTGAATTCATGCGACAAGGCGGCGCAAAACCTAAAACTTGGATCACCGCCGAAGGATTGGTGCCGGAGAAAATGCCGATTTTGTTGAGTGCGCATCAACAATACAAAGGCGAAGTTTCCCTCAATTCCTCCTTAGAACATGTCATTTTTAAAGGCTTCATTCGTCCGCTCATTGGCTTGAAAAATTTCCGATCGGCATGGATTCCTTTTGAGAATACAAAAGGCGAATCGCCTAATTTAGTCTTAAATGCAGCCTTGCGCGATGAAGCGGGCCGACCGGTCACCGCGGGTATTTTCATTAATGCCGACAATAAATTATATCCAACCTTTTTAGGTCCTGTGACCGACGACCTAGATCCCATCTTATTTAGCGCGGAAGGAAATGTGAATGAGAAAAAAGATTCCTTTGAAATTATCGGCAAGACTCATGAAATGCGCTTGTTTATTGATCAAAAACGTTTGGAAACTCAAGGGCCGATTCAATTAATTACGGGCGACCAAGGCCTTAAAGCGGTGGGCAAAATCCAAATGTCTACGGATACGTTATCTCCGCGCTTAGACACTTGGGTGAGTTTGCAATATGCTTTTCCGGCGACTTTGTTGAAAGTCATGGGCGATCGCATTGTAAAATATAATTTGGATGAAGGCTTACAATCCACCTCGGCGGATGAGCCAGAAAATCGTGATGACTATATGAAAAGGGTTGATGTCCTTTTAGGGAAAGCCGTGGCGGAACCGATTCGTTCGAAAATGGATCAGAACCATTTGGCGCTCGATAAGGTGTCGCCCGAATTTGCGAAATGGGTGAATTTTTCGAATGTGCGCTGGAATTGGTCGGCGAATACGAGTGCTTTTTATTCGGTGGGGGGTATTCCCTTGGTGAATGTGGGTCCGGTGGACATTAACTCGACGATGAAGGGCTATATGGAAGTAATTAAAAAGCCGAATAAGGAGGAGTTTTATGGATATTGGGAGTTGTCTGAGGATCTTTGGTATTATTTTGCGTATTTTAACGGCGAATTAGGGGTTTATTCATCGGACAATTCCTTTTTAGCAGCGATTCGTGAGGCGGTTAAAAATGATAAAGGTTCCAAAGACAAAAACTCGATTCGGGTTGTGGAGGCGGCTGGAGATGAAAAGGATGCGTTTGTGAAGCGGTTCTTATTGTATTATCGCCAAGCGGCCCCGGCGAAAAAAGCCACCAATGGCAAGAAAATTACCCCTCCTAAAGAGGCGCCTAAAACCACAAAACCTAAAGCAAAACAAGGAGGATTTTAACGCATATGGCTTCTAAACTAGCACGTTTATTTCAATTCATGGATACCCTAGGTTTAGGGGAGCGGGATCCTTTTGGTAATCCGATTGTCTTTAAACGGATCACCATGATTGTGTTGGGCGCGCTGACTTATAGCCGCCTGCGTTTATACAATAAAACTATTATCAAGGGAACGGAATATTTAGATGAATTGCCTGAAAACGGGATTCTTTTTTTACCGAATCATCAAACCTATTTCATGGATGTGATTTGTTTGTATCACATCTTTTTTTCGGTGAAGTGGGGTTTTCGGAACTCCTTGAATTACCCGATTTATTTATTGGCCCCCCGCTCGAATTTATTTTACGTGGCGGCGGCCGAAACGATGAAAGATGATGGTTTGATTCCACGAATTTTTGCACAAGCTGGGGCTATTTTGGTAAATCGTTCTTGGCGGGCGAAGGGGGAAGATGTAAAACGAGAGGTAGATTTAGAAGCGGTGAGGAAGATAGGTAAGGGCTTGAAATTCGGTTGGGTTATCAGCTTTCCCCAAGGCACGACGCGTGCTTTCGCGCCACTACGAAAGGGAACGGCGCATTTAATCAAAGGTGAAAATCCATTGGTTGTGCCGGTGCGAATTAATGGATTTCGGCGGGCATTTGATAAAAAAGGACTTTTGTTGAAGAAGAGAAACACGAACCTGACGGTCGAATTTCGCGAACCAATCCGCTTCAAGCCGGAGGATTCGGTGGATGAAATCATGGAAAAATTGCGTGTAGAATTAGGATTGGAGGAGACAGATGGTTACGAAAACTAGGGGAATCGTTTTGCATTATTTGCGGTATCGGGAAACCTCTTTGTTGGTCACCATTTACACGGCCGAACTCGGCATCGCTTCCTACATCGAAAACGGTGTTCGTTCCGCTAAGGCCAAACATAAAATGGCTTTATTTCAACCAACTACCCTCTTAGACCTCGAAGTTTTTCACAAACCCGGTAAGGGCCTGCATCGGATTTCGGAGGCGAAATGCTATTTTCCGTACCGACAAATCCCCTTCGACATCGCCAAATCCAGCATCGCCCTTTTTCTAAGTGAAATCTTAAGCAAGGTTCTAAAAGAAGAGGAATCGAATGTGCCGCTTTTTGATTTTTTGGAAGATTCTTTTCAGTTTTTGGATGGCGCCACGGCCCATTATGAAAATTTTCACATCCAATTTTTATGGAATTTGTCTGTGTTTTTAGGCTTTAATCCCTCGAATGCCAAAGAATTTAAAGAACAAGTTTCCCAAGCGAGTTCAACCTTTCAATCCTTAGATATACAGGCCCTCGACGCGATCGTGAATGCCCCATACGGAACGGAATACGCGATGGGACGAGTGGAACGAAAGGCCTATGTGGCCGCCTTATTATTGTATTTCCAAGTGCACATGGAGTCATTTGGTGAGTTGCGTTCCTGGCAAATTTTACAAGAAGTCATGGCATGAGATATACAATAAAGCCTTCAGATGATGGATTTTTAAACATCGAATTGGAATTTTTGCCCACGCGCACCGGCATCTGGGAAATCCTGTTGCCCTCCTGGCGCCCCGGACGTTATCAATCCCAACATTTTGCCAAAAACATCCCCTCTCTTCTCGCTTTTTCAGGTATAAGGGAATGCGCGATTCAAAAAATAGCTTCATCGGCATGGCAATTATCGGTGACTGATTTGTCTCCCATTCGGATTTGCTATCGGTATTGGGCCCAACAAGCGGATGCAGGAGGCTCAGTCGTGGCGGCCGACCTACTGTATATCAATTTTATTAACTGCCTTGTTTTCCCCAAAGCCTGGGAAAATAAATCTTGCACGGTGCACATTGTCCATCCGGCCACTTGGCAAACCGCCACTTCCCTCCGCGGGAAGGTAGGTACGTATACCACTAAAAAATATCGAGAGCTCGTTGATTCCCCCTTCCTAGCGGCCCCAAGCGTTTTTTCCTATGCTTGGAAGGAAGGAAAAACTAAGTTCTATTTGGAAGGAATCGGACCAGCTACGCATTTTTCGAAGAAATTAATTCAGGCGTACCAACAAATCGCCGCCTTCCAAGTCCAATGGATGGGCGATTTTCCTGTCAAAAATTATCATTTTTTACTTTGGATCTGCCCCAAACCTTATTACCATGGCGTGGAACATACCCAATCGACCATGATGGTGATGGGACCGCCGGAACGGGATTGTTACGAGGATTTAATCGGGCTGGGTTCGCATGAACTTTTTCATGTCTGGAATGTGGCGACGATCCGACCGAAAGCCTTATTGCCCTATGTCTATACGAAAGAAGTCTTTTTTGATACGGCTTGGGTGGTGGAAGGGATCACGACTTATTTGGGGGATTGGTTTTTAGGGGCCTCTGGGGTGATATCTTGGGAAGAATATGTGGCCTGTTTATTGGGTAATTTAAAATTGCATTTTGAACGGGACGGTCGGTCCGAGCAATCCTTACTGGACAGTTCCGTAGATATATGGTTAGACGGCTATGGCCCGGCGCTTCCTGGAAAGCGGGTTTCTATTTATTACAAAGGGGCTTTGGTGGCGCTCGCCATCGATTTAATGTTGCGTCAAAAATTTTCTCATTCGAAATCCATGAGGGATGTGATGCGGCTGATGCAGGAAAAGTACGGGCGTTTACAAGCTGGATACACGCGTCAGGATTTTTATGCGCTGGTCGAGGAGGTATATGAAGATTCCTTGGCCGATTTTTGGTATAAATGGGTCGAAAGTGCACAGCCATTGGAAGGCGAAATCGCGGCATTATTGCGTTTTGTGGGCTTGCATTTTCATCAAGACCCAGAAGGGCAATTTCACCTTGACCCACTTCCCGCTACCGAGGAAATTCAACACGCCTTTTTACGCTGATTTTTTTCTTTTTGAGCGCATAATTGTCATGTAGGGAGAAGCGTTATTAAGCGGTCTTGGCTAATTAGTCGTTTTACGACTAAAATCGGATTGAAAGTAGATATTTTGAAATAGGAGGGACTTATCAGGCGTTGAAATGTTTTGCACATTTGAGGCATGAAAGATTTCGCCAATAGAATTCGGCATATTCGCCAACTCAAGGGGTATAGTCAGGACTATGTTTCGATGCAAATTGGGATTTCCTTGTCTGCCTATTCGAAGATTGAACGGGGCACTACGGATCCATCCTTATCGCGGATGTTACAAATCGCAGATGTTTTAGATATCGACTTAGGTCAAATTCAAATAGCTCCCACCTACAGCATGTCGAATTCGCGAGGTCAAGTGGAGGAAAGTGATCCTCAGGAAATGACCTTAGCAAAAATGCAAGCCGAAATAGAGAAATTACGGATGCGCTTGGAACAGGTGGAGAACAAATTATCGCAATAAAAATTATATGCTTACCTTTGCACATTAAACTCATTGATATGTTGCAAAGGCCTCGTCGCAATCGTGCAAATGCCGTCATTCGTTCCATGGTGGAGGAAACGCGCTTGTCGGTTCAAGATATGTTATTCCCCCTATTCGTCATGAAAGGGAAACAACAAAAAACGGAAATCAAATCGATGCCCGGAATTTATCGCTACACGAATGACCTACTTTTAAAGGAAATCGAGGAATGTGTCCAATTAGGCATTAAATCCTTCGCCCTTTTCCCCCAAGTGCCTGAATCGAAAAAGGATTCATTGGCCACCGAGAGCTATCAATCTGAGAGTTTATACCTACAAAGCATCCACGAAATCAGCACCCGTTTTCCTGAAATCAGCCTGCTGACCGACGTGGCTATGGATCCTTACAGCTCCGACGGCCATGATGGCGTCGTACGTGACGGTCAAATCCTAAACGACGAAACATTGCCTATTTTGGCCAAAATGGCCATCGCCCAAGCACAAGCAGGTTCGCGGCTGATCGGACCTTCAGATATGATGGACGGTCGGGTCGGCTACCTGCGTGAATCCCTCGATGAGGCTGGATTTTCCAACGTGGGAATCATGTCCTACACCGCCAAATATGCCTCTGCTTTTTACGGCCCCTTCCGGGATGCCTTGGAATCCGCACCAAAATTTGGAGATAAAAAAACCTATCAAATGAATCCGGCGAATCGCCGTGAAGCGCTGATTGAATCAGAATTAGATGAAGCAGAAGGGGCTGATTTTTTGATGGTTAAGCCAGCTTTGGCCTATTTAGATATCATTTCCTTGCTGCGTGAAAATAGTCATTTGCCGATTGCCGCCTACAATGTTTCGGGTGAATATGCGATGATTAAGGCGGCGGCCCAACATGGTTGGTTGGACGGCGAAAAAGCCATGTTAGAATGTCTCTTATCCATCAAACGTGCCGGTGCTCAGGTCATTTTGACCTATTTTGCGAAAGAATTTGCTCAATTAAAATTATCCTAAGTTATGTCGACCGATCGCTACATGCAACGGGGAGTTTCGGCCTCGAAAGAAGATGTCCATAAAGCCATTGCCAACCTAGACAAGGGCCTTTTTCCGCAAGCATTTTGTAAAATATCACCCGACATTTTAGGGGGCGACGCGGAATATTGCAACATCATGCATGCGGATGGCGCCGGGACAAAATCCTCTTTGGCCTATTTATATTGGAAAGAAACTGGTGATATTTCCATTTGGCGTGGCATCGCTCAAGATGCAGTTGTGATGAACACGGATGATCTAATTTGTGTGGGGGCGACGGATCAAATGCTCCTTTCCTCGACCATCGGTCGGAACAAAAACCTAATTCCCGGCGAAGTTATTGCCGAAATTATCAATGGAACCGAAGAAGTATTACAAATGCTTCGCGACAATGGCCTCGGTATTTACAGTACGGGCGGCGAAACAGCTGATGTGGGGGATTTGGTGCGAACAATTATTGTAGATTCGACCGTTATTGGTCGTATGAAACGTGCCGATGTAGTTTCTAATGAACATATTCAAGCCGGCGATGTCATCGTGGGACTGGCTTCTGACGGCCAGGCGACCTATGAAAAAACGTATAATGGTGGGATGGGAAGTAATGGCCTAACTTCGGCTCGGCATGATGTCTTAGGGCATTATTTAGCCGCCAAATATCCCGAAAGTTTTGACCCATCCGTACCTAAGGACTTGGTGTATTCGGGTTCGAAAAAATTGACCGATCCAGTGGCGGGAACCCCCTTGAATGTAGGCCAATTGGTTTTATCGCCTACCCGTACTTATGCCCCAGTGATCAAGGCAATTTTGAATGCGCTTCGTGGACAAATCCACGGCATGGTCCATTGTTCGGGCGGTGCGCAAACGAAAGTGATGCATTTTGTAAAGGATGTTCATGTGATTAAGGACAATTTGTTTCCGATTCCTCCGCTGTTTGATATGATTCAAAAAGAAAGCGGAACGAGTTTTAAGGAAATGTATCAAGTGTTCAATATGGGCCATCGCATGGAGATTTATTTGAACCCGAAACATGCGGAAGAGGTGATTCAAATCGCGCAATCTTTTGGGATTCCTGCGCAGATTGTGGGCTATGTGGAGGGGCATGCCGGGAAGAAATTGACAATTCGCAATCAAGGCGAAGAATATATTTACGAATAATTTAAAGACAAGTTTGGCTTTTTAAGAATTAATGGCTAGATTTGCGACCCCATTTAAAAGGCTTTTAAAGGTTTAGACCTGGCCTCGTGGGATTGTTTCACTTAAATACATATAAAATGTACGCAATCGTAGAAATTGCCGGGCAGCAATTTAAAGTAGAAAAAGACCGGACCGTATATACCCACCGTTTGGCGGGCGAGGAAGGCGCTGCACTGGTATTCGACAAGGTATTACTTGTTGATAAAGGCGGAGATGTGACCGTAGGAGCACCCACAGTAGCTGGTGCCAAAATCACAGGAAAAATTGTTGCTCACGTTCGTGGCGAAAAAGTCTTAGTTTTCAAAAAGAAACGTAGAAAGAGCTATCAAAAAATGAATGGTCATCGTCAAGATTTGACCAAAGTATTAATTGAGTCAATTTCTTTAAAATAAGTCTAATTAGCGTTTTTAACGCATAAATTTATAAAACAATGGCACATAAGAAAGGCGCCGGATCATCCAAAAACGGGCGCGAATCACATAGTAAACGGTTAGGCGTTAAGTTGTTTGGAGGCCAAGCAGTTATTGCAGGAAATATCATCGTACGTCAACGGGGTACTGCACACAATCCAGGTGAAAACGTGGGTTTAGGTAAAGACCACACCTTATTTGCATTAGCAGATGGTGTTGTAGCTTTCAAAAAAGGATTTAAAGGTCGTTCATTCGTTCACGTTGTAGCCGCTCCTGCACCTGCAGTAGCCGCAGCTCCGGCAGCGAAAGCTCCTGCGAAAAAAGCAGCTTCTGCTCCGGCAGCGGAAGAAGTAGCCGTAGAAGAGGCTCCAAAAGCGAAAAAAGCACCTGCGAAAAAAGCAGCAGTAGCTGAATAATTCGTATACATGCATTCAAAAACCTGGTATGAAAATGCCAGGTTTTTTGTTTTATAGAAACTTTCTACCCCTTACCTTTGTTAGGCTGAAATAAAATCTCCCATGGAAACTACATCGATACACATTTATACCGAGTCCACCCCGAATCCACATTCCATGAAGTTTGTCTTCAATGTGGAACTTTTGCCCGATGGCATGTCATTCGATTACGCCCAACCGGCCGATGGACTTACCAAAGAAAAGTCTTCACCCCTCGCTGTGGCCCTTTTCGGTTTTGAATTTGTTCGACGCGTGTTTATTACCAGTAATTTTATCACAGTAACCAAAGCCGAAGCGGTCTTATGGGAAGATGAATTATTTGGAATCAAACAGTATCTAAAAAGCTATTTTGCGGAGAAGAGACCTGTGTTTTCCTTGCCTACATCCGTGATCGATGGTGCCGACGAAGGCGATGACAATGCCATTATTTCCAAAATCAAGGAAGTCCTAGAGCAATATGTAAAACCCGCCGTAGAATCCGACGGGGGAGCGATTTCTTTTCATTCCTTCGATGAAACTAGTGGCCAAATGAAGGTGCTTTTACAAGGATCTTGTTCCGGTTGCCCTTCATCTCAAATGACTCTCAAAGCCGGCATCGAAGCCCTCATGACTCGCATGGTGCCTGAAGTGAAGGAAGTAGTTGCCGAAGGCGTTTAGAGAAAAGTTAATACATCCTTAATTTCCCCGACTTCCCGAAAACGTTCGTGACTTACCTCATGCGCTACCTGTTCATGCGCCCAAGTCGTATGAAAAGGCACATGAATGCCATGCCCGCCTATATTCAGTACGGGTAAAATATCCGATTTCAAGGAATTGCCAATCATCACGAAATGTGACGGATTGATGTCCAAATGTTTGATTAATTTCAAATAGTCCGAATCTTGTTTGTCCGACATAATCTCGATATGGTGAAAATATCGTTCTAAGCCCGATTTTTTTAATTTTCGTTCTTGATCCAGTAAGTCCCCTTTGGTCGCCACGACTAATCGATATTTGCCCGACAAGGCCTCCAATACCTCTTCCACCCCTGGTAAAATCTCAATCGGCTTATCGATTAACTCTTTACCAATCTGGATGATTTGTTCGATGCCCTCAAGTTTCATCGTCCCGCCGGAAATACGAATCGCCGTTTCGATCATGGAAAGGACAAATCCTTTGACACCGTAACCATAGAGCGCTAAATTATCCATTTCGGTTTTGAAGAGCTCTTTTTCTGTGCTATGTATCGGCAAATAGTTTTCTAAAAGCGCGGCAAAACGTTCTTCACATTCGCGAAAATAGGGCTCGTTGACCCACAGGGTATCGTCCGCATCAAAGGCAATGACTTGCATAAGCAAAAAAAGGGAGCCGAAGCTCCCGAAGATTTAGAATGATTTAGCGATTGTAATGAAATCAGCGGCGATTAAAGATGCGCCTCCGATTAATCCGCCGTCGACATCCGCACAAGCGAAAAGTTCTTGGGCGTTTTTGGCGTTACAACTACCGCCATATAAAATCGAGCATCCATCCGCCGCCGCTTGGCCATATTGTTTGGCCAAATGCGCACGTAAATAGGCATGCATTTCTTGCGCTTGATCCGAAGAAGCGGTTAATCCCGTCCCGATTGCCCAAATAGGTTCGTAGGCAATGACCACCTTAGCGAAATCTTCAGGTGATAAATGGAATAAACTTTCAGTTAATTGTTGGGCCACAAAAGCCAAATAATCAGCCCCTTCACGTGTCTCCAAACTCTCTCCACAGCAGAACAAAGGCGTAAGGCCATTCGCCAAAGCCGCGTCCACTTTCGCCGCTAATTGGGTATTCGATTCTGCAAAATATTGTCTACGCTCGGAATGCCCCAAGATGACATAGGAAATACCGGCCGAAGCTAGCATCGATGCGGAAATTTCTCCTGTATACGCACCCGAAGCTTTTTCGTGGCAATTTTGTGCGGAGGCAGCTAAATTAGCGATCCCAGCCGTAGCCGTTTGCACCGTATCTAAATAAAGCGCGGGTGGCGCCATTATTACCTGCACATCAGCAGGAACTTCCGCTTTCACGAGGGCGGCAACTTCAGCAGCAAGCGTTTTCGCCTCAGCTGCAGTTTTATTCATCTTCCAGTTTCCTGCAACAATCTTTTTTCTCATACGTTCATCTTTTTATTTGCTCGCAAATTTACAATTCCTTTCTCGCTAATGAAAATTAGATGGAAAAATTCAGGCATTTTCCGTATTTTCACAGATTAATGTGCCCCTTTACATTTCCCTGTTTTTCCATGAGATCTATCATTCGTCAACTGTTCCTTTTTCTCTGCCTCACCAGCTCGACTTATGCCCAATCGGACTTGTTTCCACATACCCAACAGCGCTGGGTCGATTCCGTCTTCGCTTCTTTGTCGGCCGATGAGAAAATAGGCCAACTCCTCATGCCTCGCGGGAATTCCAATCCCACCTACGACACCACCCGTTTATTTTCCATCATTCGTGATTACCATGTCGGAGGTTTTGTGCTTTTTGCAGGATATCCGACGGTCCAAGCACGCCTTGTCAATGAAATGCAGCGCCGTTCCAAAGTGCCCCTTTTCATCGGAATGGACCTCGAATGGGGATTGAATATGCGCTTGGATTCGACTGTGCGCTTTCCGTACCAAATGACCCTCGGTGCCATGCAAGGTAACGACGCGCTCATCGAGAAAATGGGTTTTCAGATAGCCCAACAATGCAAGCGCCTAGGCATTCACATCAATTATGCCCCGGTTGTCGACGTCAACAATAACCCCAATAATCCCGTTATTAATTTTCGGTCTTTTGGCGAAAATCGGGATTTAGTAACCGAAAAGTCCCTCGCCTACATGCGAGGCCTACAAAAAGGCGGCATCATTACTTCCGCCAAACATTTTCCTGGCCACGGCGATACAGGTACGGATTCCCATTATGACATACCGGTGCTAGCGCATAGTCGGCAACGTCTCGACAGTTTGGAATTGTATCCGTATAAGCAGCTCATAGATAAGGGTTTACAAGGAATCATGGTGGGCCATTTAAGTATCCCATCCTTGGACACGACGGCGATGTTAGCATCCACACTTTCTAAGCCGATTGTCACGGGTTTATTACGAGATGAATTAAAATTCAAAGGGCTTGTGTTCACCGATGCCATGGACATGAAAGGCGCGACCAAAATGTTCCCAGAAGGCACCGCGAATGTGAAGGCGATTCTTGCGGGGAACGATATTTTAGAAACCTTTGTGGATGTGCCAGCGGCCTTTAATGCGATAAAGAAGGCATTGGAAAACAAAGAAATTACCCAAGAGGAAATTGATTTTCGAGTGAAACGTATTTTGGCCGCTAAAGCCTGGGCGGGTTTGCATCAGTACAAGCCGATCGACATGAACAATTTAATCACCGATTTAAATCCGGTTCAGTCGGAGGTGTTAAAGAAGACCTTGGCGGAAAAGTCGCTGACTTTGTTAAAAAATAGGGAAAGCATATTGCCACTTCGTCGGCTCGATACGCTTAAAATCGCTTCATTGGCAATCGGGAAGGCGAATTATGGGGGTGTATTCCCAACGGAGTTTCAAAAGATGGCCAATAATTACGTCGAAATGCCTAATTTTTACCTCGACGAAACCAGCGCTGATTCGACCATCACGCGAGTAGAAGCCGCTTTAGCAGGGGCAGATGTGGTTTTGGTAGGTCTTCATGGCATTTCGTATCGGCCGGCGAATAATTATGCGATTAAACCTGCGATTCAGGCCTTAATCAAGCGTTTTACAACGCCAAAAACGGTTCTTAGTTTCTTTGCGAATCCATTTACGATGACGCAATTTGAGAATTTACAGCAGGCAGCAGCTTTGATTATGACCTATCAGGATGGGGTGGCGCAGCAAGAAGTTGCCGCCGAAATGATCTTCGGAGCCATCGCTGCCGAGGGGAAATTGCCAGTGAGCGCCTCGAAGGAATATGCGTTTGGAATGGGTATAAATACGCCTATTTTATCTCGATTAAGGTATCAGATGTTGCCGGAGGCGGTTGGGATTTCAGGAAAATATTTGGATAAACATGTCGACTCTTTGGCTAAAATGGCCATTCAAATTAAAGGAGCCCCCGGTGTCGTAGTTTTAATCGCAAAGGAGGGAAAGGTGATTTACCACAAGGCTTTTGGGAATCAGATTTATGAAACGACGGAGCCTTTGAAGAAGTCGGATATTTTTGATTTGGCTTCGATTACAAAAATAAGTACATCGGTGCCGGCATTG
>CANHCG010000007.1 GCA_947459055.1 Cytophagaceae bacterium
AATCCGAATAAGCGTTTAACATGTCCTTTGCCTCAATCTGATTTCCGCAGGCAAAATGACCCAATGGGCAGTTTTTCTTGCCATGATCCCCACAAGGACGACACGCTAATTTTTCACGAACCTCGATCACCCGATTCCATGTCGATAAAGGTCCAAAGCCAAAAGCGGGAACAGTCGAACAAAATAGGGCTACCGTAGGTGTATCAACAGCCGAACAAAGATGCAAGGGGCCAGAATCATTAACGAAGGCCAATAAACTTTCTTGGTATATATACGTGGAACCCAATAAATTGTGTTTACCCGTCTCATTATGAATATTTCGTCCCTGACCAACAAAAGCCGCTTCGATTTGATCCGATAAATCCCGTTCATTCGGTGAACCCATCAGGACAATGGGTTGACTCACTGGCAATAAGTGTATAAATTCGATCCATTTAGTAATCGGCAAACGCTTTGTTTCCCACACCGAACCCGGTGAAATACAGATATATTGATTTGATTCCAAGCCTTCTGGTAAGGAATAATTTTTCACATGAAGCGAAGGCGGATAAGTCGTTTTACCTAACCAAGAGGCTAATAAACCCGAATTCCGTTCAGTCTCATGTAGACCATTTCCAAAATCATGTTGCACCCGCTCATTAAAAAACCAAGCCAAGGGATTCTTAGCAAAACCAATTACCTTTTTTGCACCGATACATATACTCAACAAGCCCATGCCAAAAAAACGCTGAACCACAAAGACCTGATCATAGGATTCTTGAGACAAATGCCTTCGTAAAGCCCACCAAGAAGCCCATTTGTTTGATTTGTCATAAACATGGATATGGCGGAGATTCAAATGCGGATAAGCACTTAAAATACATTCATTTCCTTTCCGAACGAGTAGATCCACTTGGGTATCCGGGGATTCGAGACGAATTTTTTCTACCATCGAGGTTGACAAAACCGCATCCCCTAAAAATGCCGTTTGAATAATAAGTACCTTCGATTGCGATGACATGCAAGAAAAAATGAGTGATTGGCCATAAATTTACTTAATTTTAAGATCTTTTTGGTAATTAGCCCCATATGAATTCAATTCAAGTCAAAACCCTTTCGAATGGCATCACGCTGGTGCACCGACAAGTCCTACATACCGAAATTTCGCATGTAGGCATCATGTTGGACATCGGAAGTCGGGATGAATTAGACTCCGAACAAGGGCTTGCGCATTTTTGGGAACATCTTGCCTTTAAAGGCACCCCAAAATACAATAACATGCAGATTATCAATCGATTAGAATTAATCGGCGGTGAATTAAATGCATACACAACCAAAGAAAAAATTTGCTTTCATGCCTCGGTGCTAACCCCTTATTTCGAACGGGCGCTCGAATTATTAACCGAAATTACCTTTCATTCCACTTTTCCTGAAAAGGAATTAGAGAAGGAACGCAGCGTGATTTTGGAAGAAATGGCCATGTATTATGAGGCACCAGAAGATGCTATTCAGGATGATTTTGACGAATTATTATTTCCCAATCATCCTTTAGGAGTCAATATCCTAGGAACCGCCGAACATGTACAATCCTTTCAAAAAAAGGATTTACATACCTTTATAGACCGAAATTTAGATACTTCACGCATCGTAATTTCATCGATTGGGAAATTACCACATGACAAAGTGTTTTCATGGGCTGAAAAACACGTGGGTCGTATTCCAGCTAAAAAACATAGCGTTTCTCGGATTTTGCCTCCGGCGATGTTGCCGATGGAACGAATCACTAAAAGGGGCCTCACGCAATCGCATGTAGCGATGGGCCGACAATCCTTTGCGATCGAAAATCCGAATCGCCTCGCCTTCTTCATGTTGATTAATCTACTTGGTGGCCCCAGTATGAATTCCTTATTGAATGTTTCCGTACGGGAAAAACATGGCTTAGTATACTCGATTGAGGCGACTTTTACGAGTTACATGGATTCTGGATTTTGGGCAATTTATTTTGGAACTGAACCGAATCAGGTGGCGAAAGCCATCCGATTGATTCATAAGGAATTCGACAAATTAAAGGAAAAAGCATTATCACCACCTCAATTGGCCAAAATCAAATCTCAATTAAAAGGTCAAATGGCTATGGCAGAAGAAGGGAATTTGAATTTCATGCTGATGATGGCCAAAAACCTCCTCGACCGAGAGAAAATCGAGAGTCTAGAAGAAATATTTACGCAAATCGACCTGGTGACGGCGGAGCAATTGCAACAATTAGCGATCGACATGCTGAATCCCAATGAATTAAGCAGGCTCATTTTTGAACCCTAATCCCCTTGCATCTCTATTTACATATCCCCTTTTGCCACCAGGCTTGTCATTATTGTGACTTCCATTTTTCAACGAATTTGGCTCAAAAAAAGGCAATGGTTGATGCGATTTGTGCGGAAATAAAACTTCAAAACACCTATTTACCCACCAAAACCCTAGAAACCATTTACTTCGGCGGTGGGACTCCTTCTCTCCTACATCCATCTGAATTAGCGGAAATTCTTAAGCAAATTCATCGTGAATTTTCGATTGAACCGCAAGCTGAAATAACCTTAGAGGCTAACCCAGAGGATTTAACGATCGAATACCTGGAAGCCATTAAGGCCTTAGGAATTAACCGATTAAGCATCGGAATTCAATCCTTTCAAGAAAAAAATCTACCCTATTTAAACCGAAATCATCGCGCATCAGATTCTTTGGCTTGCATCGAGCGAGCTCAACAGGTCGGTATAACCAACATCAGCCTAGATTTAATTTATGGCATTCCCGGTAATAGTATGGCCGATTTGGAGGCAGATTTATCCATCGCTATTCAAACAGGAGTCGATCATATTTCAGCCTATAGTTTAACGATTGAACCCAAAACGGTTTTTGGCCAACAAAAAAAGAAGGGTGCCTTTCAAGAAGTCGATGAAGACAAAATGTCTGAATCCTTTTTATACGTGCGTCATCGATTAACGAACGCAAAGTTCGATGATTATGAAACATCAAATTTTGCAAAAAACAAACGCTATTCCCGACATAACACTTCCTATTGGAACCAAGAGCCCTATTTGGGAATCGGTCCCTCCGCGCATAGTTTTAATGGAAACAGCCGACAATGGAACATCGCCAAAAACGGTATTTATCTAAAATCCATCTCAGAAGGGCGAATCCCTGCCGAAATCGAAATCCTGAGCCCCGAAAATAAATTAAATGAATACCTCATGACGCGCTTACGAACGGCTTGGGGAATTGATTTGACTGAAGTAAAATCTACCTATCTGGCTTGCAATCGCGAATTTCCACAGGCTGAAGTGGACGATTGGATAAAAAACGAATGGGCGATTTTGGAAAATAATCAATTGCGCCTGGTTGGTTTAGGAAAATTAATGGCAGATAAATTGGCCAGTGATTTATTTGTCGTGTAACAAATCGTAAATTTGTAGAAATTTTCAGGCATGGCGAAACGCGTTGACACTTCTAAAAATTACCAGGCAACACCCCGTACATCGAAATTCGACCGATTAAATCGACCGAGCACGTCGAACAAAAAAGGGGGTACCTTCCGAAATGTCATGCGATTTTTGGGTAAAGCACTCTTATATGTGTGGATTTCAACCCTAGTGGCCATTATTTTATTGAAATTTATTCCCGTGTATTTTACGCCGACCATGGCCGCTCGAAAAATAGACGCAATCATAGCCGGAGAACCTAGTAAAATCCATAGCCAATGGACACCTTACAAAGAAATCGACCGCAATTGTGCCCTCGCCGTCATCGCCTCGGAAGACCAAGTATTTCCCGATCACATGGGCTTCGATTTCAAATCCATGTGGCAAGCCGTGAATAATAACATGAAAGGCAAGCGTATCAAAGGGGCGAGTACGATATCTCAACAAGTGGCCAAAAACGTGTTTTTATGGCAAGATCGCAGCTACCTTCGAAAAGGATTGGAAGTTTATTTCACCTTAATGATTGAACTTGTTTGGGGAAAGAAACGCATTTTGGAAGTGTATCTAAACGTGGCTGAAACAGGAAAAATGACTTTTGGCGTGGAAGAGGCCTGTCGGCGTTATTACAACCATTCCGCCCGCGAAGTGAGTACCACCGAAGCTGCACGCATCGCAGCCTGCCTACCAAACCCCATCCGATTCTCCGTGGCAAATCCTTCAGGCTATATCATGAAACGTACACAAGCCATTAAAAGACAAATGAATGGCCTTGGAGGAAAAAAATACCTATATAAAATCGATTAAATTAATTCCGAACTCGGATCCCAAAACTTAATTTTAAAATCAAGTACTTGGTCATTTTTCACTTGAATACCTTCGGATTCTAATAATTCCTGCATCCGATTCCCACCAAAAAAATGTTTACCACTTAAAGCCCCTACCCGATTGACCACCCGGTGGGCAGGTACGTCAGGCAACGTATGGGAGGCATTCATGGCCCAACCAACCATTCTCGCCCCACCCTTCATTCCTAGATAAGCCGCAATGGCGCCATAGCTGCTCACACGCCCAATTGGGATGAGACAGACAACCGCGTAAATAGCATCAAATGTATTCTCCTGAGCCAATTATTCTTCTTTTCGTTCAGCAATTTCGCGTTCTAATTCCGCATACCATTTCGTGCCAAATTTACGAATCAAAGGATCCTTCAAAAATTGATAGACCGGCACACCTAATTGGGCTCCATGGGAACAAGCGTCTGAACAGATAGACCAGCGGTCGTAATTAAGTGCCTGATATCCAACTAATTTCTGAATCCGAATCGGATATAAATGACAAGAAATAGGTTTCCTGAAATCCGTTTTGCCCGCAAAATAAGCCTGTTCAATCCCGCATTTCAAATAACCCTTTTCATCATAAAGGGCATATACGCATTCCCGACCTTGAATAATCGGCGTGGAAAAATCGCCGTCTTCATCTTTGACCCAAGTCCCCTGTTTGGCAATTTCAGCCAGGCCATCCGGTGATAGAAAGGGGGCAATATCATCCTGAATTCGTTCGATAATCGCTAATTCTTCCTCCTCCAAAGGAGCACCTAAATCCCCTTCCACACAACAAGCCCCTTTGCATTTAGCTAAATCACAGACAAAAAACTCATCAGCCACATCTTCACTAATGACAGTATCATCGATTAAAATCATATCGGGGGTATTTAGGACAACAAATGTACGGATAATTCGTTTTTAATTATTATTTGGTAATTTTGTTCCACCAACAATCCCAAAAAATTGATCAAAAAAACATTTCTTTTACTTTTCTATTGGATCGGAATGTTCTCTTTTGTTAAGGGAAATACGCTCAAGGATACCATTTCAATCGGGAATGTTCGAATCGCTATTCATTCCTCTGCCAAAGCAATCTTTGAAAAAGAGTTTAAGATGTTGGGGGCTAACAAACGCTATTCTACTGCATTATTAGACAAAATGCGACTCTATTTTCCTGTCATCGAACCGATATTAAAAGAAGGAAATATTCCGGATGAATTCAAATATTTATGTGTCCAAGAAAGTGCCTTGAATGCGAATGCGATTTCAACTTCGGCAGCTGTGGGCTATTGGCAATTTAAATTAGAGACCGCAAAGGATGTGGGATTACAAGTTGATAAGCACATCGACGAACGCCGACACATCATCGAAGCCACCAAAGGCGCTGTGCAGTATTTTACTAGAAATAATACAGTATTAAACAATTGGATGAGCACCCTACTCTCCTATCGATTAGGTTTAGGAAGTATCAAAAAACTGAATTACGCGGCCGATTGGGCTGGAAAAACAGAGATCCAAGTGGATTCCTCCACCGATTGGTATGTGATTCGTTTCTTAGCCTACAAAGAATTTTGGGCTGAAAAGATAGCGAATGAACCTATTTTAAGTCCAGATAATCGACTTTTAACCTACGAGGCAAAAGGCGGAAAAAATTTATTTGACATTTCTGATGAGTTAAAAATCAGTTATGACGATATCAAAAAATACAATTCCTGGATCTTGCATGATTATTTGCCAGAAGAAAAATCCTATACGATTTACCATCCATCTAATCTGAAAATGTTTATGAGTTCAATCGAGAACCCAGAATTCATTGCTTCCATCGATTCGAACCAATTATACCAACCCAGTCCCAAACAACAAGAAAAAAAGAAATATAAAGATATATTAAGTGAAGAAGTAGAAACGCGAACCCATACCGTAGCTTCCGGAGAAACGATGAGTTCAATCGCTTCAAAATACAACATGAAATTACCCGAATTATTGCGCCTAAACGACATGAACATGCAATCCATGCTCATGCTAGGCCAAAAAATTAAGGTGACGCGAAAAGTACCCATGCTGGAAATCATCGCCCAAAAATTAGATCAAAAATCGCAAAACGCCCCAGAGAAAAAGGAAACTACGCCAAGCAATGAGATTAAACGGGTGAAAGAAGAAACCAGGAAAGTGGAAACGAAAGAAGAAAAACCAAGCTTTTACATCGCCCCTGCTGAATCCCGCGAAATCGTATTTAAAGATGAAAACGCGCCAACTGTAGTCGAAAAAGCCTTAAGAAATACGGCCGAAACAACTAATGACGTCGAGCGGGTTTCAAAAAAGCCTAATGCCGAACCTATTAAGGCAGATGATGTCGAAGTAGTTTCCGCAGGATCGAATGAAATTTTAACTAAAACACATACGGTCCAAGCAGGTGAAACCCTTTTTAGAATCGCTAAAACCTATGGGTTACGCGTAGAGGATCTCGTTAAATGGAATAATTTAGGAAAGAATATGACGGTCAAAATGGGTCAAAAAATCAAAATTAGCCCGAATTAAATCACGCGCAACATCAATAATCCATCCCGCAAGGGTAACAAGACTTTTTCCACGCGTACATCATCCAAACATTTTTGATTAAAATCCCGCAATGCTTGCGTCGATTTATCCTGCGCCTTAGCATCCACAATTTTTCCACTCCACAGCACATTATCCACAAGGATAATTCCCCCAGGATTCATTTTCCCAATCACTAAATCAAAATAAAGGGCATAATTACGCTTATCAGCATCGATAAATACTAAATCAAAAGGTCCTGGAATGCTTGGAATTTCATGTTGAGCATCTGCAATTCGATAATCGATTTGTTGGGCATATTCCGAACGTTCGAAAAAAGAACGTGTAAAACTTTCCAATTCCTCATTGACATCCAAGGTGATTATTTCGCCTTTCGGCCTTAAGCCTTCCGCCAAACAAAGCGCCGAATAACCCGTATAGGTACCGATTTCCAAAATACGTTCGGGCCGCTGAATCTTTGAGATGAAGGATAAAAAACGTCCTTGTAAATGCCCGGAAAGCATACGAGGTTGCAAAATCAAGGCATGGGTTTCTCGATCTAATTCCTTAAGTAAGGCCGATTCTGGGTCTGAAAAGGCCCGCGAATATTCCTCTATGACAGGATCGATGAATTCCATGTGCTATTTTATACCAGTATAGAAAAAATCAAGCGATCCGTCTGGATCTTGACTTAAAAAATAATCATCTACTTGGATTGAATCCACCAGCGTCGAATTGGATTTGGATACCGACAATCGACTTAGGCGATTGGCAATGTCATATGGGACCTGAAGCCAAGTGCGCGGTAGGCGATATTGCAAATTAAAAATATCAAAACGGGTGATGTTTTTGACCGACTTCTTATTCTCTTCGTAATAAGCCATTACTTTTTCATTACCATGGATCCCTTCTGTGATGACCTCAGAAAAGTATTTTTTCATCAAATCACGTAATTCGTGAGCTAAATATTCCCGCACATGCCAAGGATTTCGTGTCAATGAGAATTTGCGATTCACCGTCGTTAAATACAATTTACCCCCTGGCTTTAATACCCTAGCCGCTTCCTGTAAAAAAAATGCATCTGGTTCGATATGCTCGATAACCTGGAAAGTAACGACAAAATCAAAATGATCGGAAGGTAGGTTTTGCAAAGGCGGCAAAAACATGTCGATAAACGTAAAATTCGGATATTGAGCACTGAGTTGACTCATTAATTCCGTGTTTTTATCCACGCCCGTATAATCTGTTAAGGAAGGTGCTAAAACGCCTACTCCCCGACCAGTTCCACAACCGATTTCCAAGACATTTCCACTTATTAATTTACTTACGTGGAGATAGGGAAATAAAAGTCGTTGGTGCACCGGGTTATCCGATGGAATTTCAGAAGAAGCGATTTCAGTCGTTTTGTACATATACAGATTATTTGCGCACAAAGGTACTAATTATATTAGAAAAGGTCGAATGGAGATCATCTGCTGATATGTTAAAAAAATTGCCGACCTTTGTGAAAATTTACAATTCCATATCGTGTCAGAAGAAAACGAATCACGCCCCCCATTCAAAAGGCCATTTAAGCACTTTACCACCCCCAAAACAGATAACAAAGAATTTGTTTTTGGTGTACAATCTGTTCTAGAAACCTTGCGTTCTGGTAAAGAAATCGATCGTTTATTGGTTCAGCGCGAGCTAGGAAATACCGAAATTTTAGACTTAGCCCGCGAAAAAGGAATTCAAGTTCAAAAGGTGCCTTTGGAAAAATTAAATCGCATCACGCGAAAAAATCACCAAGGAGCCATTGCGTTCGTTTCTGCTATTCATTATGCTAAACTAGAAAATGTCATTGCCGATACGTTTGAAAAAGGACAAATTCCACTCGTGATTATCCTAGACCGAATTACCGATGTTCGTAATTTCGGAGCGATTGCACGAACGGCGGAATGTGCGGGAGCTCATGCCATCGTGATTCCTGCCCGAGGTGCAGCACAAATTAATGCAGATGCTATGAAAACATCTTCTGGAGCTTTGAATTTTATTCCGGTTTGTCGGGAAGATAGCCTATTGCAAGCGGTTGATTTTCTTCAAAATTCAGGACTTAAGGTCATAGCCTGTACAGAAAAAACTAAGAATTCCGTTTATGCAGTGGATTATTCAAGTCCCGTTGCCATCATATTAGGATCGGAGGAAGATGGAATTTCGGATGAATTAATTCGTAAATCGGATGAATTAGCTGCAATTCCGCAAGCGGGCCAAGTAGGATCTCTGAATGTATCCGTAGCTACAGGTGTGATTGTTTTTGAGGCGATACGTCAACGAATCTAATCCCGTTTAATCATCGCGGCCGAGGCTTGAGCCGTAGGTAATAACAATACATCCGCTAAATTTACATGTGCAGGTGCCATGACCATGTAGCGAATCACTTCAGCCACATCTTCAGCCACTAAAGGGCTAAAACCCTGATAAACAGCATTTGCTCGATCCAAATCCCCTTTAAAACGAACGGCTGAAAATTCTGTATTCACGGCACCAGGCGCGATACTACTCACTTTAATGCGATAGGGATTTAAATCGAGGCGCATGCCTTGGGTAAGTGCCTCAACAGCTGCCTTGGACGCACAATATACATTTCCATTCGGGTAAATTTGTTTTCCCGCAATAGAGGATAAATTAATAATATGTCCCGATGTACGTGCAATCATTCCAGGAATAATCGCCTGCGAAACATACAAAAGGCCATTCACATTACTATTCATCATCGCATCCCAATCCGCCTCATCCCCTGATTGAATGGGAGACATCCCATGTGCATTGCCTGCATTATTGATCAATACATTGATTTGTTGCCATGCAGCTGGAAGTTGGGCAAATGCCAATTTCACCGCAGTAGAATCACTCACATCAAAAGCAAGCAGATACGAATCCGTCGGCAATTCCGATTGCAAAGCCTCTAATCGCTCCATTCGCCGTCCGCATAGGATCAGGTTATATCCTTCCTTGGCTAATGCCTGAGCTGTAGCCCAACCAATTCCCGAACTTGCTCCCGTAATACATGCGATCTTTTCCATCAAACTTATTTTTTTGTAACGAAGGTAAGACCTAAGTGCGGTTCTTAAAAATTTGTCGGTAATTTGCACAAAATTTTTGAGATGAATTATTTGATCGTTGGCCTCGGCAATATCGGACCCGAATACTTATTTACCCGCCATAACATCGGATTTATGGCCCTGGATTATTTGGCTAAGCAAAAAGATCTCAAATTCAGCAACGAAAGGCTGGGCTCCATTTGTCAATATAAACTCAAAGGAAATGCCATTCATTTGTTGAAACCCAATACCTTCATGAACCTAAGTGGCAAATCAGTGAATTATTGGATGCAACAATTGAAAATCGAAAAAGACAATCTGTTAATTCTAGTCGATGACATCGCCCTACCCTACGACACACTCCGCCTAAAACCCAAAGGATCCGCCGGTGGACATAACGGACTCAAAAGCATCGAAGCCACCTTAGCAACCCAAGAATACGCACGTTTACGCATGGGTGTAGGCGACGATTTTCCAAAAGGTCGACAAGCCGATTACGTCCTAAGTAACTTTTCAAGCACCGAATTAGACAACATTCCACTCATCCTAGATCGAACATCTTCCTTCATTGAGAATTTCTGCCTCGAAGGCATTCAAAAAACAATGAACAAATACAACCAATAATTGTATTTTTTGAAGAACTTTTTAATTTTTACACAATTTTATAATTAGAATTATTCAAAAGTATTTATTTTTTTATCCAAATTAAATTTTGCATAATCATAATAAACACCAAATATATTCTGTTTTAAATTAAAAAATTAGAATATTATCTATTTTACTCATTTAAATTGTGCAAAATAAAGTTTTGCTATATTGAAAAAATACAATAATTTTGTATTGTTGATTTAGCAAATAAATATAACAAAACACATGAAGAGTAAAATAGTATTGGTAAGCTGTCTAATGGGATTAGGCCTTATCGCAACAGATGTAAAAGCAAGCGGTTCAAATCAGAATGTAAACCATTCAAATTTGGTATCAACAAAGAGTGAAACTCTTTCTGAAGTTATTCAGATCTTAATTCGTAAAGAAAATGCAGGGACGAAATCAAGCGCAACGAGCTTAACGATCTCTATCTTAGAGGATTATCAAAACAACAACCAGGCATATGTTAAAGTAAGCCAAGAAGATAAAAACACTTTTAATCAAACGATCTCAACAATTTTTTCACAAGTGAATACGATTTCGGATGAAAAAACGTTGAACTGGGTGAAGGAGATAAAAAAATCAGCCACTGCAATCAATACAGTATGGGCGATTTTGGAGGAGCAAAAAGTTGATTCGGAAATTTCGAACAATTTTTCAGAACAAAATGAGAGTTTAATTGTTGTGTTTAAAAAATAGATTGTAAGTAGTTTTCATAGTTAAATAGGTTTAGAGGTAATCAAAAAAAGGTGTTGTTCATGACGACACCTTTTTTATTTTTTTTGCACTATACTTATATTATTTCCGAAATACTCCTATATTTGTATAAATTTTCATAGTTAAATAGGTTTAGAGGTTAAACAAATAAGGTCAGAAGTTTCTTCTGACCTTATTTTTATGGGCTTTATTTTATCAAAATGACACATTAGCGAATACTTGCCCCATTCCATACCTCTTTTCCTGGTTGCATAAATGCTAAACTTCCATCCGCGTCTTCCGCCATTAAAATCATCCCCTCACTTTCTATACCCATCATTTTTCGAGGAGCTAGGTTCGCTAAAAAGCTGATTTTCTTGCCAACAATCGCCTCTGGCTCAAAAAATTCCGCAATACCACTAAGTATCGTTCGAGTTCTAATCCCATCGTCTACGGTTAATTTCAACAACTTCTTACTCTTTTCCATTTTGCTCGCCTCGATAATTTGACCCACTCGAATATCCATTTTGGCAAAATCATCAAATTCGATTGTTTCTTTGATCGGCAAAACCTCCTTCTTGGCTAATTCCATGCTTATTTTACTTTGAGCTAATTTATCTATCTGCTTTTGAATGACATCATCTTCGATTTTTTCAAATAACAAACCTGGATTTTGTAAGGTTTTACCCTCAGGAATCAAATCGAAGTTGGCAATCTCCACCCAAGAACAATCCTCCATACCCAAAGCCTTCCGTAAACGTTCAGCCGTAAAGGGAATAAATGGCTCCAAGGCGATGCTCGCATGTGCCACCAATTGAATCGCATAATTCAATACCGTTCCCGCCTTCGCCGGATTTTCTTTGATGATTTTCCAAGGCTCTGCCTCAGCTAAATATTTATTCCCAATTCGAGCCACTTCCATGGCTAAAACCAACGCATCTCTAAATTTATAGGTAGCCAATGCCGCGTCCAACTTAGCTGGAATGTCCGCTAATGCCTTCCGCAATTCATCCTCCAATCCCGTCTCCTCGCCTTTTTTCGGTACTTGAGAATCGAAATTTTTATCAATCAATACGAAGGCCCGATTCACAAAATTCCCCAAAATCGCCACCAGTTCAGAATTATTCTTCGTCTGAAAATCAGCCCAAGTAAAATCCGCATCTTTGGTTTCTGGACTTGAGGCCGTCAAGGCATAGCGCAATACATCCTGTTTCCCTGGGAAATCCACTAAATATTCATGCAACCATACCGCCCAATTCCGCGAAGTGGAAATCTTCTCCCCTTCTAAATTCATAAATTCATTCGCCGGAACTTGATCCGCTAATTGATAGCCCCCATGCGCCAAGCACATCGCAGGAAATATCAAACAATGGAATACAATATTGTCTTTCCCAATAAAATGAACAATTCGAGAATCGTCAGCTTTCCAATAGGTCTCCCAATCGGGCGTTAATTGACTCGTCATGGACACATAACCAATCGGCGCGTCAAACCACACATATAAGACTTTCCCTTCCGTACCTGGCAAAGGAATCGGCACACCCCAATTTAAATCACGAGTCATCGCACGTGGCTTAAGGCCATCTTGCAACCATGATTTTACCTGCCCTAATACATTCGGCTTCCATTCTGGGTGCGAATTCACATAGTCAGTCAAGGCCGGTTGCCATTGATCTAAGGGTAAAAACCAATTTTTAGTAGGCTTCAAAACCGGTGAAGCCCCGCTTAACATCGATTTAGGATTAACTAATTCATTGGGCGAAAGAGTCGTCCCACATTTTTCACACTGGTCTCCATAAGCCCCAGGCTGCTTACACGAGGGACAATCGCCCACGATGTAGCGATCGGCTAAAAATTGATTCGCCGATTCATCGAAATATTGCATCGTCGTCTCCTCCACAAATTTCCCCTCCTCGTACAATTTTAAGAAAAAATCCTGCGAAATTTGATGATGAACCGGATCTGAGGTCCGACCATATATATCAAACGAAATACCAAATTGCTCAAAAGAGGATTTAATCTCCTTATAGTAATAATCGACCACCTCCTGTGGTGTTTTCCCCTCCTTTTGAGCCTTAATCGTAATCGGAACCCCATGTTCATCCGTACCCGATACAAAAATGACATCCTTCTTTTGCAAACGCAAAAAACGCACATAGATATCTGCTGGTAAATAACAACCCGCTAAATGACCAATGTGTATGGGCCCATTCGCATAAATCAGCGCTGCAGTAACCGTGGTACGTGAAAATTCCGACATAAACAATCCAAATGAAAACACAAAAATAGCTAAAAATTCTACATAGGGCCTAGAAAATATATTTGACAAATATTTAAAGGTCTTATTGGTTTGTATTTCAAAAAAAAGTATCTTTGCAGACATTTTTAATAAAAAACGACGAAAATACATGTTAATTATTTCAATTAAAGAAAACGAATCCATCGACAAAGCGTTAAAACGTTTTAAAAAGAAATTTGAGAAAACAGGTGTAGTTAAAGAATTACGTAGACGTTCTGCATTTGAAAAACCATCAATTTCTCGCCGTACGGAGTTAATTCGTGCTTCTTACAAACAAAGAACTTACGGAAATATTAATAACTAATATTATCCATTACATATCTTAAAAATTGACTACTTTCGGGCTATGAACCGAGAGTTAGTCAATTTTTTTTTGGACCACCTTCGCATCGAACGACGGCTCAGTGGGCATACAGTTAGTTCATACGCCACCGACCTCGACCAATTTCTCGCGTTCATCGAACCAGAAATGCTTTCTCAGATTAAAGCCCAACAAATTCGCAATTGGTTAATTTCCCTTTCTGACGATTCTATTCAAAATCGGAGCATCAATCGAAAATTAGCCACTTTACGAACATTTTTTAAATTTCTGGTGCGTCGGGCCGACATCCCAGAAAATCCCATGGGTCCTATCAAAATGATTAAGGTGAGCAAAAAACTACCTCAATTCATTCGAGAATCCGACATGCAAGGCCTCTGGGAACAAAGCCCGAACACCGAAAGCTCCTTTACGGAAGTTCGAGATCAATTAATTCTTTATTTATTATATGGTACCGGAATCCGGCTTGCAGAATTGATTTCCTTGCAAAAATCACATATCAATCTCCTCAACAACACCATCCGGGTCCTTGGAAAACGAAATAAGGAACGGATTATTCCCATTCCTGCGCTGATTGCGGATTGGATTTTGCGCTACCAAAGCCTTTGTACCTATGAACATACCCATCTCCTATTAACCGATAAAGGGGAAAAATTATATCCAATGTTTGTTCAGCGACTCGTGAAAAAACAATTGGGCGACATTAGCACCCTCGAGAAACTATCGCCCCACGTGCTCCGACATACCTATGCCACCCATCTATTAAATCGAGGCGCAGATCTAAACGCCATCAAGGAATTACTAGGCCATGCAAATCTCGCCGCCACGCAAGTATATACGCATAATTCGATGGAAAAAATGAAAGAGATATACCAACAAGCACATCCTAAAGCCTAATCCGCCAAAATCACCGGACCAGCTTGATTGATTTCAGACACATATTGCTCAGAACCGATTTGAACCTTTGCGAATTCAGCCGCCATGGCATTCGCTACTTTCTGAGCCGTTTCCTTACCTTTTGATAAGGCAAATAAAGAAGGACCCGAACCTGAAATGGAGCAACCCAAAGCCCCTGCAAACAAGGCAGCTGCTTTCACCTCAGCAAATTGAGGTATCAAAATAGCCCGAGAGGGCTCAATAATTACATCCACCAGCGAACGGCCAATCAATTCATAATCAGGCAATAACAAACCCGCTACCAAGCCTGCCACATTGCCCATTTGTGTAATCGTAGTCCCCAATGAAATTTCCTTGTCCAAAATCCCACGGGCATCTTTCGTATTTACTTCAATTTGTGGATGTACAATGCTGGCATACAAATCGCTCGGTGTAGGGATTTGAATTATATCCAATGGATCATAGCTCCGAATAATGATAAAACCTCCCAATAAACTGGGACCCACATTATCCGCATGCGCAGAACCACAAGCCACGCGTTCCCCTTCCATGGCGAAAGGCAATAATTCCTTTTGAGTCAAAGGGCGACCCATTAATTCATTTGCAGCAAATACTCCAGCCACCGCCGAAGCCGCCGAAGAGCCCAAACCACTTCCCAAAGGCATATCTTTATGCAAGGACAAAGAAAATCCTTGGTCCTCTCGACCGATATGAGCCAAATATTTTTGAATAGCGATGCCCGCCGTGTTTTTGGAAACCTCTTTGGGTAAACGACCCTCATCACCTGTGATTTCAACGATTTCAATACCTGGGCTCGATTTCTTCTCCAAAATCACTTCATCCCCCGGATGATTCACCGCAAAACCGAAAATATCAAATCCGCAAGCTACATTGGCCACCGTGGCCGGCGCATATACCCGAATCTTTTCCATAGCTTCCTAATTAAATCCGAGTGAAACGATATCGGCAAAAACCCCTGATGCCGTTACTTCTGCTCCTGCACCCGGCCCTTTAATGACTAAAGGTCGGTCGTGGTAACGTTTTGTGGTAAACGCAATCACATTATCAGCTCCATCCATTTGATAAAAAGGATGATCTGAACCGACTGCCCGCAAGGCAATGGTAATTTTCTGATTTTCTAATTGGGCAATATAACGAAGTACTTTGCCTTGGGCATGCGCCGCATTGACCATTTGTTCAAAATAGGCATTTTCTTTTTCTAATTCAGCGAAAAAAGCATCCACTGTAGGTGCCTGCTCACAAGATGCCGGAATAATCGGCTGGATTGTAATGTCCGAAAATTCTAATTTCAACCCTATTTCCCTACTTAAAATCAATATTTTTCTAGCCACATCCATCCCACTTAAATCTTCACGAGGATCGGGTTCTGTGTATCCCTTTCTCTTTGCTTCCAATAAAACATCTGCAAAGGATTTACCCGTAACAAATGAATTAAATAAATAAGATAAGGTTCCAGACAAGATACCCTCTATTTTTTCAAAACGATCACCCGATGAAATTAATCCTTGCAAGGTATTGATCAC
>CANHCG010000008.1 GCA_947459055.1 Cytophagaceae bacterium
GCAATACCTAATCGGTCGATTAAGAATTTAATATTACTCGAATTTGCCTTGTCTACGACTAAAACTACCTCACCTTTCATCTTCTTAGCACCTATCGAGGCCCAATCCCTTAGGCTACCATCCAATAAGCCTTTCAAAGCCGGCAATGTAATCAGCGTATCTTGATTCGCTTGATTGGTTAATAATGCTACCCCATCTGCTGCGAAACGAAAACTACGATAACTTATCTTTTCACGCGTAAAAATCTCTTTTTCTTTGGCAGTTAATTCGCGAGAAACAACGATCGAACGCACTTTTTCATTTAGCAAATCGGCAACCGCTTCATTTTCAGGAGTATACCTTATGTTTAATTTAGCAAAGTGGTAATTGTTTTCAAAGGCAGTTTTCTCGGCTTGGACTAGAGGTTGAAATGATTCATCCACCGCAATTGCAATTTCTCCTTGGGCAGGCCCATCCTTGGGAGCTTCTTTGGAAGAAAATAAAAAACAAGAAGAAAGGCCAAGGCTCAAAAGGCCTAAAATAAAATAATTACGCATCGTATTGTCCATATTCGTCTTCGTTCAATTCTTGGTAATAGGCATAGGCGCGCCAGCATCTAAAAAGCCCATACAAGATAAATAAAATTCCGAGATATAAGGTGATTGGAACACCAAACCACGAACCCAAAAAATACTCCGCAAAAAATCCGATGTACACCCCCAAGAAAATATAGGCGAAGGCGGCGATGATTCGAAAGGCCAAATTAATGATAGTTGCTAGGGGTAATTTCATAACGTATTGGGGTTAAAACAATCAGACCTGCTAAAAATACATTTAGCAGGTCTGAAATCAACTGAATTCGAGCTTATTCTGAAAGAACGAATGTAATCGGTTGTGTAAAGCGTGAACGTACCGCACGGCCAGACTGCTTGCCTGGATTCCATTTTGGTACGGATTTGATTACACGAATCGCTTCTTCGTCGCAACCAAAACCTACAGATTTCAAAACTTGAACGTCTTGGATAGAACCATCCGTATTAACTACGAATTGAACATATACTTTACCACCTACGTTGGCACGTTGCGCCGCTGAAGGGTATTTCAAGTTACGCTGAAGGAACGCACCAAAGGCACGCGGTCCACCAGGGAATTCTGCTTGTTGCTCTACCGCTGTAAAGATTTCATCTTCAGCTGGCTTAGGAGGCTCTACAGGCTCAGGTCCTTTCGCATCAGGATCTACAGGAGGCTCGTAAGTCTCTGATTCACCTTTTACTGTTTCAGACGCTGTGTTACCTTTTACCTCTTCTGGCGGAGGTTCAGGTTTAGTCACCTCTTCATCATGTTTAATCTCTGGAGGTAAGAACTTAGTCGTTGTTACCTTAGGGATTTCCTTGGGTGGTGGTGGCGGTGGCGGTGGCGGCAACTCTACCTTTTTGGGTGGAGGTGGCGCGTCTAATTTCATTACTTCAGCTGTGATTTCTTCCTTGGTTGTGAGGTTTGCTGTCAACTGTTTCCAGAATGCTGCAATCAACAATGCACCTACGAAAAGAGCAGAGCCTAGTAATACCGACCGTTTGATAACCTTTGGATACGTTGTCCTTAAAAGAAAAGCACCAAACTCACGGTTCTTCTCTTTAAAGATAATGTCATCCAATGTAGCATCTTGGCTTATTACTTGTGACATAGTTTATCTTAATTTAAAAATTTATTAAATAGGCTTATGCCTTTTTATTTACCCGAGCGTTTAATCAAGTCTTCTGATGCTGGATCGATCGCCAATAACGCGTAACGTTTGTTATTAGTAATCGCACATTCATCAAGCATATCCACCATATTCCGGTATTTTGCTTTTTTAGTCGGCTTGATAACGAGCGTAAAATTGTTTCCGATTTTCTTCTTCAAATCCGCAATTACCTTACGAATACCAGTATCTGAATAATCAGTAACCTCTAATTTAGTACCTGCTTCGGTTGGAATACCTTGGTAATAGTACACCTTAAATTCATCTGGAATCACTGTTAGGGTTTCCGATAATTTTACAGGAGACGTTTCCTTCGTATCCGTCTTATCAGGCATGTTTAATTGCATGGTCACGGGCTTAGCTAACGTAGTCGTTAACATAAAGAAAGTGATCAACAAGAAGCCTAAGTCCACCATCGGTGTCATGTCGATTTTGGTCGACATTTTCTTACTTCGCTTCTTCCCTCCGCCTTTCTTACCCCCACCGGAGCTATCTATTTCTGCCATTTCTTATTCGAATTAAAATGAATACTTATTTGGGTTTATTCTCTGGAGAAGTAATCAATTGGAATATATTGATATTTTGCGCTTGCAAAGTACCGATAATATCAGAAAAGGTATCATACCCTGAATTCTGATCTCCTTTGATTGCAATCTTCAAATTCGGATTGGACAATTTAGCATATCCTACCCAATATGACAGCTCGTTATTCGCTGAATCAGTAGGAATACCCTTAATAAAACCCTTATCCTTAGCTTCAGACGGTTTAATACTCAACACCTGACGCATCGCACCAGCAGGATAGCCTACGATTTCTGAACTCATATAGTTCTTCTTCATCTCAGCAGTTAAAGCTACTCCATAGCGACTAGCCATGCGCTCTAACATAAATTCTCTTGCTAATTGATCATCAGTTGCCAAATAAACCCCGCCCTCTGGCGAAACACTGATCGTTAACATCCCATCTTTCGCATTCAAAGGCTTCTCTGAAATAGATGATGGTGGCGTAATCGTAACTGCCTCCTCTGGACGAAACTTCGCGGTTAACATGAAGAACGTCAACAAAAGGAAAGCCACGTCACACATCGCTGTCATATCGAGTGATACACTTTGTCGTTTGGCTTTAACTTTTGGCATAACAATTAATAATTTGAACTGTGAAAAATAATTTAAAATAGGCCTGCGCCCAAAAGGTTCAAATATTAATTATGATGCGTAGCATAATTTTGGTTAACGCTCAAACCAATCTCATCAATGCTGTAAGTTAACTCATCAATTCTAGAAGTAAATAAGTTATAAGCAATGATACAGATCGCTGAAGTACCAATTCCTAACGCTGTATTTACAAGCGCCTCAGAGATACCGTTTGCTAATGCTGTTGAATCTGTAGATCCACCTGAATTTCCTAAGGCCGAGAACGCTTTAATCATACCGATTACCGTTCCTAATAGACCAATTAACGTAGATACCGACGCTAAAGTAGCGATGATCGTTAAGTTTTTCTCTAACATTGGTAACTCTAATGAAGTAGCTTCCTCAACTTCTTTGCTCAAAGCCGCTAATTTTTGCTCCTTATCCAATGACTTGTCACCAGTTAATTGCTTGTATTTCTTCACTGCTGAAAGTGTTACGTTTCCAACAGATCCTTTTTGCTTGTTACATGCAGCGATAGCTCCTTCCGCATCATCCTTATCTAAAGATGCTTGGATCGCACGAACAAATGCATTCACATCACCTGTTCCTTTCGCTTTTCCAATCGTCAATAAACGCTCAATTGAAAAGGTTAATGCCGTTAAGAAACACGTCATCAAAACCGGTACAATCACACCACCCTTGTAAACGATACCAAAGTAATCGCCAGGAAGTGGATGACCTTCATTTGTTCCACCCTCAAAGTGTGAACCATCTCCCATCACAAATGTGTAAATAGCAATGGCAATAACAAATAGAATAATTAAAATTAAACCTGCAGAAATACCGCCAGATTTTTTTTCAGTTGCAGCTGACTTAGCAGCTGGCTTTGGTTGTTGTGTACTCATTAGTTTGGTAATTTTGGGGTTAAAAAAATATTTGTTTTAATTACACCTAATAAAAAAAACAACGCGTGCAGTTTTCATAGTTTTCGCTGTTGCTGCTTTTTTCAGTAAAGGCAAAAGTAATGCAATTCTAATTTAATTTTTACATGCGACAAATTATATCCTGATGAAATTTCTTTCGACTCAGATAGGACTATTGTACTATCTTAATATTTTATCTAAAATACCCTCATATATAGGGTACTTTTTCGAGAAACAAAAAATTAAAAAAAATTAAAAAAAAATTTAAATATCGACGAAACCCGAGAATTTAGCGTAATTTCAAGCTCTAATTTAGCCCACAATGGACTCCCCTTTCAGCCCAAAAGGTCCTAGAGCCTCTTCCCGAAAAAACGATAGTTCAAGCCTCAAAGAGGCCATCGAATCTTTGTTGAGAGTCTATAAATTACAAGCTAAATACGACGAAACCTACGTCACAGCGCATTGGGAAGACATCATGGGCAAACCCATCGCCGCAAGAACGCAGCAAGTATACGTGAGCAACCAAAAATTATTCCTTAAACTCGATTCCGCACCCCTCAAAAAGGAACTCTTGATGGCGAAAAAACAAGTCATCGAGCTCATCAATAAATCCGCACAACAAGAACTCATCAAAGAGGTCGTTTTCCTCTAAGTAAATCCACCGCTAGGGCCAACCAAACGCCCAATAAAGGCAAAATCATCAATCCATACCGAATAATATAGCCCTCTCGAAGAAATTTGGGAAACAAATCGGTAGGCGAAAAACTTGAAATAAGTAGCGTAATCACCAATAAAACCCATTGCCAGCGCTTTTGTTCACTCAACATAAACCAAATTCCCAATCCCGGCATCGCCATCACTAAAGTAGGCGATTCTGTTCCCGTACTAGCTAACATCAAATAAATACTTACAAAGGCCAACATACGCAGCTGGAACACCAAATCCCCCCATTTCTTTGGCTGAAAATATACCCAAATATTCAAAAGCATCGAAGGAACCAAAAACCAGAGATTCGATAGGGTCCCATCACCTGTTATTCGTCGAAACATTCCCATCACACATACATCCGTCCTAAAATTTGATATGTCGACATTCAATTCATTTTTATGCTGAAGGATTGCTAACCATTCCCCATAACAACGCCAACCATAAGTCATTCCTCCCAACATGAATGGCAATAACCCCCAGACCACCAACCAAAAGACTAAATATCCCGCAAAACGCCATCGATCTTTCGAAAAAAAGAAAAAAGCCAAGCCCACTATCCCATAAAATTTGATCAAAATCCCCAACACAATCAGAGACGCCGACCAAAAATCCCGCCCTCTTTGCACAAAAATATAGGACCAGATTATCATCGAAATACATATCGCATGAAACTGCGTATTTAATAATGCCGTTAGCAAGGAATTTAAGACAATCCACAGAATACCCGATTTTTTCGATATCCCCAAAGGCAATTCCATCAAAGCCCAAAACAATAGCCCCGCATTCAATACATTCCACATCACCACCGAAATTCCCAAAGGCAACACCGCAAAGGGCGCCATTAAAATCGCAAAAACAGGCCCATATAAATACAAATCAAAATACTCCTTGGGGTACTCCAAATAGAGCGGAAGATGATGTGCAAAATGCCCAAAACTCGATTTGAAAATCACAAAATTATTCACAAATGAATGCTCGCCAGTCAACATATATTGCTTCCAACCTGTCAAAATACCTGCCAGTATCCAAATGAACCCCAGCAACCACGGGTTTTTATACCATTTACCTACTTCCATCCAATAATGTGTTTACAAAGCTCTGCATTGTCATAAATTCACCTTTTTTTTCGCGCTTCCAGCCCAACAATAAGCCCTTCAATTTCACCAATAAAGTCCCATGATATCCTCGTTTCACATACGAAGGCAACGGATATTCACTTAAATCCCCAAATTCCCAAGGATGGAAATACAAATTTAAAAAACCGTTTTTTCGCAAAGCACGCGCCGACAAATAGCGGTAGAAAAACAATGGAAAATTTTTAAAGGCCAACCAAAACAAAGGAATCCGAAATCCGGGGCTTACAGAAGCTGGAATATTCCATAAGCCATGTTCATAAAAAGGCGTCATCGGCTTATCTCGATGATCATAACGCCTAGGAATCCACGTTGGGTTCAATGACGAATGATAGCTATATCCCGCCTTTAGAATCTCCCCCTCCTCCACATGCTGCATCCGAGCCATCCGAAATCCATGAATTTCTCTACCCGACAAATCTTCTAATAGATGCTTAGAAGCCAATAAATCAGTTTTGGCATCAAATTTTCCATGGTAAAATCCATGCGAAGCTAATTCATGACGAGGATGAATGCTTTTGATCCATTCCGAATTATTTTGCGCAAATACCCCTGTACAAAAAATGGTCACCGGGATTTCTAAAGAATCTACAAGCGACATAAATCGATCCAGACCTTGTTTCGAAACGCGTAATTGTTCCTCTAGGCTGATCGGGAAGCCGTATTCCAACGGAATATCACATTCTTCCACATCAATGGTAATTAAAATTGCATTTGTTGACCCCATATTAATTTCCCCTTCGCAATAGAATAAGTCCAAAATTCGCCAATTCTGTCAAAATCGTCTTGAGCCGCATACTCGAAAAATGAATGCCTTCACGCAATTCAACATATATCCATGAAATCCGAATATTCTTCGCATTAGAGGCCAAAACCAAAAATTCCATATCAAATAAGAAGGCAGGAATCTTCGTTTTCAAAAAGATTTCCTTTCCCTTTTGATTAAACCCTTTTAAACCAGATTGGGTATCTTTTACCTTTAGTCGAGGAAAAAACAAATAATTCATCACCTTTAAACTGAGCGAAAAAATCTTACGTGGCAAGGGCAATTGATCATAATATTGTTCATCCCGAACACCTACCACCACATCCGCCTCATCCCGTTCCAGTCGGCCAAACATATCCACCGCATTTTGAATCTGATAAGGATAATCGGCATCCGTGTATATGACGATGTCCCCCGTAGTTTTGGCGACGGCTTGACGCAAGGCCCCTCCTTTTCCTAGGTTTTTAGGTAAATCAATAAACGTAAATCGTGGAATTTCTTGCCGTAAATAATCCAAATGAGTGCTCTCGACACCCCGACTACTTCCATCGTTGACTAAATACACCGAAACAATCGTTTCTTTTGGTAATTTAACTACAAATTCCCGATAATAGTGTACCAGATCCCTTTCCCAAGACATGGGCGGATTATACAAGGGGTGTATGATATCAAGCGAGTTTTTAGGAGGCAATGCCTATTTTTTTTGCAATATTACGAAAATTCAAGGTTGGGTTTGAATAAAAAAACGCAGATATTTGATAATTAAAATCCAAGCATGACGATTCCCCCCTTACTAGTTCCCGGCGATGAAGTCCTTGTGATTTCGCCTTCGTCGCACCCGACAACTGACCGTTGGATTCAAGGAATCGAGGTGTTAGAAGCCTGGGGATTACGCGTTCAGCGCGGAAAGAATTATTTAGCGGTTAATGAGGGATTTGCAGGGACGGATGCTGAACGCTTGGCGGATTTACAATCGGGCTTAGATGATCCCAATATCAAAGCTATTTTTCCGATGCGCGGTGGCTATGGCGCGAGCAGGTTATTGGATGCTTTAAATTTTTCGAAAATGAAGCATTCGCCCAAATGGTTGGTTGGTTTTTCCGATATAACCGCCCCTTTGGTTCATTTGGATTCGCTAGGAATCGCCGGAATTCATGGACCGATGCCCCATAATTTTTGTATCGAAGGAGGAGAATTAGCCTTAGAATCACTTCATCGGCTTTTGTTTCATGGCGCAACGAATTTAGAAGCTGCAGCCTCGAGTCATAATCGGCCAGGAGAAGTATCAGCTAAGGCCATTGGCGGAAATTTATCTTTATTAGTTCATTTACTCGGGAGTTCAAGTTTCGAAAATCCAACTGGTAAAATCCTTTGCTTAGAAGAAGTAGGTGAACGTCTTTACCATGTAGACCGTATGTTGGTCCAATTAAAACGCGCGGGATACCTTCAAAATCTGGCAGGTCTACTCGTGGGTGGTTTTACGGATTGCCATGAAGCAAGTCTGACGATTGGGAAAAGCTATCAAGAGATCATTCGTGAACATACGGAAGGAACTTCCTATCCGATCGCTTTTGATGTTCCTTTTGGACATATTTCCAATAATTTTGCATTGCCGTTTGGCACAAAAATCAACTTATCGATCAATTCCCAAAAAGTCCAAGTAACTGGTCAAATCTAAATCAATTTTTCATCGATTCCTGGTAGTTTTGAAAACCACGAACGATAAAAAATTATGTTAGCAAAAACCTTCGGGAGCTCTGTTTTTGGCGTATCCGCCTCCCTGATTACCATTGAGACCCATGTGGGCCAAGGAAGCAATTGTTTCTTGGTTGGCCTCCCCGATTCCACCATCAAAGAATCCATTCTACGGGTCGAATCTGCCTTAAAACAGATGGGCTTTTTCTTCCCTCGGAGGAAGGTGGTGATTAATTTAGCGCCGGCCGATATCCGCAAAGAAGGTAGCGCTTATGATCTTCCCATTGCTTTATCCATCCTACACGCATCGGAACAAGTGGCTTTTCCTGAATTAGAATCCTTTGTCATTATGGGAGAACTTGGTTTAGCCGGGGAATTAAGGCCAATCAAAGGAGCCCTTCCTATGGTCATGGAGGCGAAAAAACAAGGGATATCAAAAATTATTCTGCCTAAACAAAATGCAGAGGAGGCGGCTATCGTCCGGCAAGTTGAAGTTTTTGGAATGAAAACCTTGCAAGAAACGGTGCAATTTCTTCGAGGAAAAACGATTCATGTTCGGCAAACTGCTTCAATTCATGAACATTTCCAACGACCGCATATTGAAACCGAAATAGACTATGCACATGTGCAAGGCCAGGAATCTGTCAAACGGGCACTTGAAATCGCGGCCGCTGGTGGCCATAATGTGATAATGATCGGCCCACCCGGTGCGGGAAAGACGATGATGGCAAAACGCCTTCCGAGCATTCTTCCTCCTATGAGTTTGAAAGAAGCGCTAGAGACGACTAAAATCCATTCGGTCGCAGGAAAGCTCATGGGAAAAGTGTCACTGATATCACAAAGGCCATTTCGGGCACCTCATCACTCCGTTTCATCGGCGGCTTTGCTGGGCGGTGGGGCGGTACCCCAACCGGGCGAAATAAGTTTAGCACATAACGGCGTTTTATTTTTGGATGAATTACCTGAATTTCCTCGAAATATTTTAGAGGCGATGCGCCAACCCTTGGAAGACCAGCAAATTCACATTGCTAGATCTAAGTTTTCCGTTGAATTTCCGGCCAATTTCATGTTGGTCGCTAGCATGAATCCCTGCCCTTGTGGTTTTTATACGCATCCAGAAAAAGATTGTACCTGTGGAACAGAAATAGTTGAAAAATATTTGAACAAGATTTCGGGGCCTTTATTAGATCGGATGGATTTACATGTGGAAGTGAGTCCAGTTAAATTTGAACAAATGACATCGAACCAAAGCCAAGAGGGGAGTTGGGCCATCCGAGAACGAGTCATTGAGGCGCGAAAAAGTCAGGAAAAGAGATTCGAAAAATATCCAAAAATCCATGCCAATGCAGCGATGTCTTCCCAGATGGTAAAAACATTTTGTGGGTTGGATACTGCCTCTCAACTCATATTAAAAAAAGCCATGGATCACTTAAAATTATCGGCTCGCGCCTATGACCGAATTCTAAAAGTGGCTCGCACCATTGCGGATTTGGATGGAGCGATTGAAATTGGGAGCAAACATTTGGCGGAGGCCATTTCCTATCGGAGTTTAGATAGGGAAAATTGGGCCGGATAATGTATTTTTGAAAAAATAAATGCTCAAATGCTTAAAAAAATTGGTTTAATCAGCTTCCTTTTCGTTGCTAGCCTGGGACAATTATTGGCCCAAGAAAAAACGAATAATCCGTCCTTTCGATCATTAATCGCATTTGATGAACTATTCAAACTCGCGGCTAAAGAGAAAAAACCTATTTTGTTTGAGGCCTATTTGCCAACTTGTTCACATTGCATCGCCTATGACAAAACCTTGCGCGACCCGAAACTAAAAGCCTATTTACAGACGAATTATCTAGCGTATCAGTTGGATTTAAGTAAAAAAGAAAACAATCTTTTTCTTCGCAAATACCAAATCTACATCCCCTCAACCCCATCGTTTATTGTATTTTCTCCGGAAGGAAAAATCATGGATATTGAGCCTTTGGGAGATGAAACAAATTCGGTTGTGGGGATTCAGCAGATTTTAAATCGGGCAAAAAACCCATTGGCTTGTTCGGCAAGCTTATTAGAAAAATATCGGAAAGGCGAAAAAAATATGGATGTGATGTTATCAGCTGGCTATTTCAGTCGCTTGAGCATGGATACCACGCATACCTTGGAAATTGTGAATGAGATTGTCCGGCAAATACCTAAGGAACAATATCAAGATGAGCGTTCCTTTTTGATCATGCAGAAAATAATGTTGGACGATGAAAATCCATTATTCCAACATTTTATTTCAAATTTAAGCGCCTACAAAGCTAAATTCGATTCCTTACTTGTCTTGCAAACGGCTGAAAATGTATTGATGTCGAGTTTGTATTGCAGTCGGGCTAGAAACCATAGTCCTATACGGATGGAAAGCATCAAAAATGGCTTACGAAAATTAGGCCTTCCTGAACCTCAAATCGCTATGAGAACCATCGTTTTAGAGGTTTTAATTGATTTAGATCACAAGGATTTGGAAAAAGCAAAAGAGAAAATTCTTGGCTTTTATGGGGGTAAGGCGATTCCGGATCGTGAAAAAGAATTTTGGTGCAAGCAATTGACCCGTGGCCAGGCAAAAGGAGAACCCTGTCCACTCCCATAAATTGTGACCATAGGCTAAATATTCTTGGCTTTGTGCCAAAAAAAAAGTAATTTTCTGAGGATTTTTGTCCGTGTTAACCAAGTCATATGAAACGTACGTTTACACTTGTATTCTTAATTCTAGTTCTAGTCGGAAGTACCAGTTCGAAACCCATTTTGGGGGAAGAAAGTTTGGAAAGCGTTTTTAAACGCATCAAAGAGGAAGTTGATGCAAATTCTAAAGCCTACACCAGTTTAGAAAAAGCCTGCGCGACCATTGGTCATCGATTGACCGGCAGTGCACATGGAAAAAAAGCCGAAGAATTTGCCTTTAAATTATTTAAAGAATATGGATTCCGAGATGTTAAATACCAAGGATTTCAAGTAGAAGCTTGGGCACGGGATACGGTAACACTTTCAGTTGCCCCGCCAAAATCAGATGATTTTAGAGAGATTCCGGTCGTTTCTTTAGCATTGACACCTGTAGAAGCCAATATTCAAGGAACCATTGTGGATGTAGGAAATGGTTTGGATGCGAATTTTGAAGAGAAAAAGGAATTGGTAAAGGGGAAAGTGGTATTAGCTAATATTGGATTGTTAAATGCACCAGAAGGAACAAGAAATTTACATCGCTCTGAAAAAACGGCATTAGCTATTCAATATGGCGCCATTGGTGTCATTTTTGTGAATACAGTGAAGGGCCAAGTTTTATTGACAGGGACAGCGTCCGTGACTGGCAATTTAATTTCGATTCCTGCGGTGTGTATTTCTTTAGAAAGTGGCACAGAAATTAGGAAATGGTTGGTGGATCAACCCGGCTTGTTGGGCATGATTGAAATGCATAACGTGAGTCAGCCCATCAAAGCGCGTAATGTGGTGGCGACTTTGAAAGGAGATAATCGAAAATTTAAACATGAAAAAATAATTATTGGAGGCCATCTCGATTCGTGGGATTTATCCACTGGGGCGATTGATAACGGCATAGGATCCTTTTCCATCATTGACATCGCAAGAACTTTCAAGGCGCTAGGGCTGAAAAGTAAAAGGACGATTGAATTTGTAGCTTTTATGGGTGAAGAAGAGGGGCTATTGGGATCTAAGGCATACATTGAACGTGCGAAGCGTACCGGAGAACTCGAGGATATTGTCTACATGATTAACTTGGACATGACCAATAATGTGAGTGGCTTTAATGGAGGCGGTCGACAGGAGATGATGGGCTTATTGAAGGAAATTGGGGATAAAATCAAGTCGATTGATGGGGATTTTAAAAATCAATTAGCTAATTCTGCTGGCCTACACTCCGATCATCAATCGTTTTTATTGGAAGGCATTCCGGCCAGCTCCCCGATGGGTGGATTAAAAAAAGAGGTGTTGGATTGTTATCATGCCAACTGTGATGGATTTAATTTGGTCGATAAAAAAGAAATGGAAAATACCGTAAAATATACATCTATGTTATTGTACGGATTAGCCAATGTTCCCAAGATTCCTGCCCAAAAATTAGACTTTTATTCTACCCGAGATTTTTTCATCAAGCAAAATTTACGTCGGGAATTAGAATTAGGAAATGAATGGCGCTGGGGAAATGATTAAATGTGACGTCAATTAGTTAAATTTACTTTTCAATTATCTATACGAGTTCGAGAAAGCATGACAACTAACAACCCTTCCTTTTTTGACCATTCCATGGACATCGTCCCGGAGTCTTCATTTAAATCCATTATCAAAGTAATCGGCATCGGAGGAGGTGGTTCCAACGCTGTTCGCCACATGGATAAATTACAAATCAAAGGAGCGGATTTGATCATTTGTAATACCGATTCACAGGCGCTTGCTTCTAACTCAGTAAAAACAAAAATTAAATTAGGTGTTCAGGGATTAGGTGCTGGCACGGATCCAGAGGTAGGTCGTCAAGCGGCCATTGAAAGCCAAGATGAATTGAGAAAAATATTAACCGATGAAACTGAAATGGTTTTCATCACCGCTGGAATGGGTGGGGGTACGGGAACAGGTGCGGCACCGGTAGTTGCAGAACTAGCGCGTGAAAAAGGCCTTTTGACCGTTGGGGTAGTAACAGCTCCTTATAAGTGGGAAGGCAAAGAAAAAATTAATTATGCCCTGAACGGGATTGAAGAGTTGAAGACCTATTGTGACACCGTATTGGTTGTCATGAATGATAAGCTAGCAGAGATTCACCGCAACTTGCCCTTGCGCGATGCATTTTCTAAAGCAGATGATGTCCTTGCCAAAGCCGTAAAAAGTGTAGTAGACGTGATAGCAAAACCGGGTGATGTCAATACGGATTTCATGGACGTGAAAAAGGTATTGAAAAATGCGGGTCAAGCGATGATGAGTTCTGCGTTAGGACAAGGAGAGGATCGTGCGCTTTCGGCTATTACGGAAGCATTGGAATCGCCTTTGTTGAACTCCCAAGAAATTAAAGGAGCGAAGCGAATCCTAGTTACCGTTTCGACGAGTAGTCGTCGGGATTTGGTAATGAGTGAGCAAGATGTCATTATCGATTATTTACAAGCTCGCATCAGCGAACAGGCGGATATGATTAAGTTTGGTATTTCGACTGACGATGAACTTGGAGATGACTTATACCTCACGGTAATCGCCGCAGGATTTGAACATGAAAATGACGATTTAGATAAATTCCACCGGGGAAGTACGACGGGATACCAACAAGGTGCTACTACCCTTCGTCCAGGCGAAACCATCAGTTTTGAGGAACAAGATGGAGGCCTTCAAGTAGAACCTGAAAATGAAGTGATTCGATTTGCCAAAATGTTCGATCAATATAAAATTGGTGGCCCATCGGAAAGTGATTTTGCGATCCCAACCTACCAACGTAATCACGTGCCTTTGTACGACTTAAGAACGGTTCCTCAAACCAAATGGGTAGAAACTGCGCTTTACGAAGCATAGCAGAATCCTTTCGGAGAAATAAGCCTCCCGTTTTACGGAGATAAGCTTGTCGATGACTAGAGAGCACGTACTTTTTGAACAGTTTCTCTGATTAAATCCTCGCTCGCATAGGCGATTTCAAATTCAGAAATTGCCGCGACCCCACCCATCGAAATACCAGGGCGCCTATAATCCATGTCGGATTCACGGGTTGTCCGCGCACTCAGGTGGACGGCATTGACGCCGACCTGGAAAAATTGTTGGCAATTTTGTGGATTCACCCCACTGCCAGCCATGATTTCTATGCGGCCATCAGCTGCTTGAACCATATCGGCAATTTGTTCTAAACCATCCAATGCCCGGTCTTTTTGACCAGACGTTAAAATCCGACGAAAACCCAAGGAGATCAAATCTTCCATTACCTGAATCGGATCCCGACTGACATCAATTGCCCGATGACAGGTTAAAGGCAAATCGCCCACAAGGGCCTTTATTTCAGCTAAAAATGAAATATCTAGACTTCCATCCGGCAACAAAGCTCCAAGCACTAGACCGTGAACACCTGCCCCAACCAAGGCCTTCGCTTCCGAAAGCATCGTTAACTTTTCAAAGGCATCATAACAAAAATCCCCTCCCCTTGGGCGCAGCATGGCATGAACTTCGATGTTTGTTTCGGCCAAAACCGCTTGAACTAGCCCTTGTGAGGGCGTTGTACCCCCTTCCCAAGGTGATGCACATAATTCAACCCGAGTCGCTTCTGCCCGCTCAGCAGCTAGACATGAAAAAAGGGAATAGGCACAAACTTCGACGGAAATTTCTTGTTTAATTCTCATAAAAAAGGCTTTCTTTAATTATAATGAAAATTTAAAAAATAAATCTTTTATAAATATTTTTTTATTTTACTTTTGCAGACCGATAAATATTAACAGCATTAATCAATATATCATATGTACTGGACACTAGAACTTGCCTCCTACTTAGAAGATGCCCCTTGGCCTGCTTCTAAAGACGAATTAATCGACTTTGCCATCCGTACCGGATCTCCTTTGGAAGTCGTAGAAAACTTACAAGAATTAGAAGATGATGGCCAACCGTTCGAAAGCATCGAAGAAATTTGGCCAGATTATCCTACTAAAGACGACTTTTTCTTCAACGAAGACGAATATTAATTAAAAGAGGCGAAAGCCTCTTTTTTTATAGCTTTCAATCGACTTGCCATTCCTTCATCTCGCAATGCAATTCCCCACCGCCGCTTTAATACATCGTCCCAACTCGTCGCCATCTCAAATTCCTTCAAATATTGAATTTCACCAAGTAAATAAGGTAATTTAGAATCTAATAATTGAATTCCATCCGCTTCCTTTTGACAAAATTCCCAAACAAAACGTGCCTGACCCCCGTAGGTTTCCTTTAAATGTTTTTCCGTGTCAGCGGACATCGCGCCCGTGTGCACCTCTTGCACAAAATTAACTGAATCAGAAATCCCTAAGGCATGATGCTGCGTTTGGCATACCGACTTTTTCACATGAAAAACCTCCGTTTCCACCACATCCATGGTATCCGAAGCCATCACTCGATACGTCGTCCATTTCCCGCCCATGATGCTAACTAATTTACTTCGTTGATCTACTTCCACTTCGTGATCCCGAACCAGCGATTTCGTATCAGTTTGTAAGGCATCGTTTAATTGAACCTGAAGCAGTGGCCGCTGGCCCACAAAATGGGAGCTAATGTCTGACATACTCGCTTTTTGTTTGGCAAAGCGGTTAAAATATTCCAATAAATAGATCTTTTCCTCTTCCAAAATTTCAGGTTGGTCCGAAATCACATCCGGATCATCTGTCGTGCCCACTAAGACAAAGCCACGCCAAGGAATTAAAAATACCACCCGGCCATCGTCGGTTTTGGGTATCAATAAAGCCATTTCACTTGGCCAAAAAGACTTAGGTAAAACAATATGCGCACCCCGACTCACTTTCATTCTCGAACCTAATTTAGGATTCGCCATTTTTCGAATCGCATCCGTATACGGGCCCGTTGCATTGACCACCGCACGAACGGCAACAGCATGTTCGAGCTTACCCAGCAGATCCTTAAAATGCA